>JAAURZ010000178.1 GCA_012031955.1 Bacteroidia bacterium | reverse complement strand
CAGCATCAACGGTTTCCGCACATTCGATGAAGTAGTCGACACGCACGGTACAGGCGATGGCTGCGAGATATGCAAACCTGCCGTGGCCTCGCTGCTGGCCAGCATCTGGAACGAACTCATCGCCAAACAAGACACCATACAAGATACCAACGATCGCTTTCTCGCCAACATCCAGCGTGGCGGATCATATTCGGTGGTGCCACGAGTGCCCGGAGGTGAAATCACGCCCAGGCAACTGATGGCCATCGGACGTATTGCCGACAAGTATAAGCTGTACACCAAGATTACCGGCGGGCAGCGCATCGATATGTTTGGAGCGCCGGTTCATCAGCTTCCCGAGATTTGGGAGGAACTGATCGCCGAAGGCTTCGAAAGTGGTCATGCGTATGGTAAGGCATTGCGAACTGTGAAAAGCTGCGTAGGCTCTACGTGGTGCAGGTACGGCGTGCAAGACTCCGTCTCGTTTGCGATCTTCATCGAAAACAGGTACAAAGGCCTGCGCGCACCGCACAAAATAAAAGGGGCCGTGTCGGGATGCATACGCGAATGTGCCGAAGCACAGTCGAAAGACTTTGGAATTATCGCCACAGAAAAAGGTTGGAATTTGTATGTGTGTGGAAATGGCGGCGCTCACCCGCAACACGCTAAACTCCTGGTGAACGATGTCGACACGGAAACTTGTGTAAAGTTGATCGACCGGTTCCTGATGTTTTACATACGCACGGCCGACCCGCTCACGCGTACCGCCACATGGCTCAATAAAATGGAAGGAGGCCTCGACTACCTGCGCAACGTGATCGTGAATGACTCACTCAGCATCGGCGACGACCTGGAATCTGAAATGAAGGAACTAATCGGCAAGTATAAGTGCGAATGGAAGGAAGTTGTAGAAGACCCGGCGCTTAGGGCAAGGTTCAAACCATTCATCAATGATGACACGGAAGACGACACACTCACGTTCGTGGATATGCGCGGGCAGAAGTGTCCGCCGGATTGGAATACATCAACGCAAAACACCTGATGCATGAAGGATAATACGGAAATACGAACAACGGCAATAGAGACGATGCACTGGTTCAGGGCCGCGCGCGCCACGGACTTTCCGGCCAACGGAGGCGCATGTGTCAAGTATGGGGGGCTGCAAATTGCCGTGTTCAATTTCACGCGTCGCAATGAATGGTTCGCCTGCCAGAATATGTGCCCGCACAAAAAGCAGATGATCCTTTCACGTGGCATGATCGGCTCGCACGACTGTGAGCCCAAAGTCGCCTGCCCTTTTCATAAGAAGACCTTTTCGTTGCAAGATGGCCGCTGCCTCAATTCGGACGAAGACCATCTTACGGTGTACCCCGTCAGGCTGCAAGACGGGTACGTCTACATCGGCGTTCCATTTATAGAGTGACAGCCCATTTACGTAAGACAATTTGCCGTAATCCCTGTTTCTGCTTCAAATGGGTCATTTTTTGAACTACGTAAATCACAATTTCTGAGTAACTTGCTACGTAATGAACTTCGATTTCCTGGAGGTCAATAAGGCAACGTTTCAGCGGTTCAGCAAGCTGGGTATGTGGTATGTGCTGGCCCTTAGCGCCATCGCCACCATCGCCATTGCGGGGCAGGTTCTTATTCAGCGGCACCTGCACAACCAGCTTGGCGACTCGCGCGTGGTGAACATTGCGGGCACGCAACGCTACCGCAGTCAGCAGCTTGTGAAGATGGTACTGTTACTTCAGCAACAGCACGATAGCACACGCATCGCAGCGCAGTCGGCCGAACTGGAGGCTGCGCTTGGCCAATGGAAGCGCGGTCACTACGGCCTGCAGCATGGCGACAGCGCACTGCAACTCCCTGCCATCAACAGCACTGCCGTGAAAGACATGTTCACGCAACTCGAAGCACCCTTCGCGCGATGCATGACAACATCAAAAACGTGGTGGAGGAAAAAAAGAAACGCGTGCCCGATGCGGACGTCGTGGCCACCGCCGTAAGGGGCATACTGGAAGACGAGGGCAAGTTCCTCAATCAAATGGATGCAATCGTCTATCAGTACGATCAGGAAGCGCGGGCAAAGGTGGACACACTGAGCAACCTCGAATACGCGCTGCTCGCGATTTCAATTATTGTGATTGTACTTGAGATCCTGTTTGTATTTCGCCCCACTACCATACAAGTGATCAGGGCCATCCGTCAGTTGATGTCTGCGGAAGAAAATGCGCGAAAATTGTCGAAGGAAATTGGCGCCCTGTACGTGTCGCTGGAGAAGTCATACGAACGCATAACGATGGTGAACCTTCCCGCACAGAATCCGCGGCTCTATGCGAAGTCGGACCGCGGCGGCAACGTGACCTTTGTCGAAGATGCATTCAGTGAGGTGACAGGCGTAACAGACAAGTTCGCCCATGTGTTGTCAGACCTGTTTCCGGGCATGGCCCAGCCCGGTGACTGGATGGATGAAGTCGTCTCTACATTGTCAGAAGAACGCACGTGGCAGGGTGAGATCACGTTCAGAGATGTGGATGGAAATGATCGATGGTCTGAAATTATTATTGCACCAGTGTATAACGAACACCAGGACGTGGAGGAGTGGGTGTTGATGGGCGCCGACAACACGCAGCGTAAGCAAGCGGAAAAAACCATGCACCAAAAGAACCGCGCGTCGATTGAGAAGCAAATAAACCAACAGAAATTCCGCTCTGTGTTGATACTCGAAGGCCAGGAGGAAGAGCGCAAACGACTGGCTATGGACGTACACGACGGCATAGGCCAAATGCTTACCTCGCTTAAGTTCCAGATAGAATCGATCGACCTGAACGACAGGGCCAGGGCGGCAGCGCGCATCAGGGAAGCCGAGCAACTTATTCGCGACATTATCCGCGAAGCGCGAAGAGTCACCTTCAACCTGAACCCCACCGTGCTGGGCGACTTTGGGTTGCAGGCTGCACTCAAAGTGTTCGTGCAGGAGATCAGCAAACTCACCGACATTCAGGTACACTATACCGTAACGGGCGAGTTCGACCGGCTGCCTCAGAAAACGGAGAACAACATTTTCAGAATTATTCAGGAAGCGATAAACAACGCACTTAAATACTCCGGTGCGCAGTTGATTGAGATTAAAGTAGAGCCGCAAGCCGACCAGTTGAGAATTGTAGTGCAAGACAACGGCAAAGGCTTTGATCCGAAAATTGTTGAACAACGCCACACTAATATTGAATCAGGTCGCGGCTTTTTCAATATGTATGAACGTACAGAATATGTAAATGGAAAACTGACCATCCAGTCGTCGCCGGGCAACGGTACCACCGTCACACTGGTGGTGCCGGTGCACGTGGTCGCGCCAGTGGACGATGCGATATAAATAAACACTTCAATGAAAACTATCAATATCTTGCTTGCCGACGACCATGTATTGGTTCGCAACGCCATCAAGACCATGCTCGAATCGGAATCCGACATAAAAGTAGTCGGAGAGGCAAGCAACGGGAGGGAAGCACTCGAGTCCGCCCGATCGCTGTCGCCCGACATTGTGGTGCTCGACATACGCATGCCGGAAATGTCGGGCCTCGAAGCGGCGGCAAACATGAAAAAGTATGCACCCAACACCAAGGCCGTGATACTCTCCATGCACGACCAGGAAGATTACGTACTGCAGTCGCTTGATGCCGGCGCCTACGGCTACCTGTTAAAAGATACAGACAAAAACGAATTCATTAAAGCACTGCGCCAGATCAACAGCGGCGCCCGTTACTTCAGTGGCACCGTGTCCAACGTGCTTGCCAATCGCCTGCTGAACGCGAAGCCAGCGGCTACGGCGTCGGCCCCAAAAGAAGATCCATACAGGCTCACACGAAAAGAGAAGCAAATATTGCGTTTGGTTGTCGACGGGCAGCACAACAAGGAAATTGCCGAAGCGCTGTCGCTCAGCCTGCGCACTGTGGAGACCCATCGTTTTAACATCATGAAAAAACTGGGTGTGAACAATGCCATCGACATGGTCAACAAGGCCGTGAAGGAGAACCTTTTGTGACCCAATAGCCCCCGTTGCAATCGATTTTCTACGTAGGGCAATCCTTTACGGAGAAATATTACGTATAAAGTACGTAATTATACGTGGTTTTACTTAGATTTATTGCGTAACTCTTACGTAACAAGCCTATGAACACCAAAGCCACCAAAATCAACCTGCTTGATTTCAAAACACCGCCCATGCGGGCCTTCCACATCACGTGGATCACGTTCTTTTTGTGCTTCTTCGGATGGTTCGGCGTCGCGCCGCTTATGCCCGTCATTCGTGAAGATCTCGGCCTCACCAAGGCCCAAATAGGAAACATCATCATCGCATCCGTGGCCATCACTGTATTTGCACGCCTCCTGTTCGGATGGATGTGCGACAAGATTGGTCCGCGTCTCTCGTACTTCATTCTGCTTGTTGGCGGCTCCATACCTGTCATGTTCATCGGGCTTAGCAACAGCTACGAATCCTTCCTGCTTTTCAGACTCGCCATCGGCACCATCGGCGCGTCGTTCGTCATCACGCAGTATCACACCTCCGTGATGTTTGCACCCAACGTAGTCGGTACAGCAAATGCGGCCGTGGCCGGTTGGGGCAACATGGGTGGCGGCGCCACGCTCATCCTCATGCCGCTCGTCTTTGCCGCCTTCGTGGGCTTGGGGTACACCGATCCCGTTGCGTGGCGATACAGCATGGTGATACCCGGCGTGGCACTGCTTGTGATGGGATTCATATATTACTTCTTTACACAAGACACGCCGGAAGGCAATCATAAACCGGCACCCGACTCAGGCACGGCAGCAGGGAAGAAATCCGGTGGCTTCTGGGCCGCGTGCAAAGACTACCGGGTTTGGATTCTCTTTCTAACCTATGGCGCCTGTTTCGGTATAGAGATTACGATCGACAACATCGCCACCTTGTACTTCGTCGACAACTTCGGACTCGACATTTACTATGCGGGCCTTATCGCCGGACTCTTTGGTATGATGAACATTTTTGCGCGCGCGCTCGGCGGCATCTTCGGCGACAAAGCCGGCAAGAAATTCGGCCTCTCCGGACGCATCACAGTATTGTCAGTGTTTCTGTTGATGGAAGGAGCTGGCCTCATGCTCTTCTCTTCCATGGGTTCTCTGGCCTGGGCCATTGCTACCATGCTGCTCTTCGCGCTCTTCCTCAAAATGTCCAACGGCGCCACCTACTCTGTTGTACCATTCATCAACAAGAAAGCGATGGGCTCCGTTGCCGGCATCGTGGGCGCAGGCGGCAACGTGGGCGCGGTACTCGCGGGCTTTCTCTTCAAGTCAGAAACACTCACCTATCGCGAAAGCCTTTTCATCATCGGCATTGCCGTCATCGGTGTTTCCGTGCTTGCGTTCATTCTTGCCCTGCGCCAAAGAATGGTCGAGGCGACCAATGGTGAGTTACAACCGCAGGCTGTGGTCTCAAACTCCTGACATCAAAACAAGGTGTATGAAAAAGACATTCTACTACATCACGGCAATCATCTGGCTGACGACTTCAGCACCAGTGTTTGGCCAGCTTACCTTCTCGGCACAAGTGCGCGCCCGTGCCGAGCTTCGCGACGGGCAAGGCGCGCCTTCGCCCGATACGGTACCGGCCGCGTTCATCTCTCAACGCACGCGACTGATGGCCAGCTATTCCGGCTATCGTTTCAAGCTCTACACAGCCGTTCAAGATGTGCGCGTGTGGGGCCAGGATGCATCAAGTATCAATCGCACAACGGCCGCCGCGTACAACGGCTTCATGCTGCATGAAGCGTGGGGAGAAATCAGCCTCGTCGACACCGGCAAAGTGATCAAAACATTGGCGCTGAAA
>JAAURZ010000177.1 GCA_012031955.1 Bacteroidia bacterium | reverse complement strand
CGACTACCATTCACAATGCCATGGCAATATGATGCGCGCGCAGGCGAGGCATGGCGACAACGTTACATAAAGGGTGGCTCCCTCCACCGCCGTCTTGTTCCTGACGGCGTATAGTATGGCATTCTGTTCCGCGTGAATTGCCAGCGAACACCCGCCCTTCGAGTCGCGCGGGCAGCCTGTATCGGGCCACTCCTCGTCGCAATTGTGCGTGCCTGATGGCGGCCCGTTATAACCAATCGAGATAATCCGCGTGTCTTTCGTCAGCACGGCTCCCACATGCCGCTTAATGCAATGCGAACGCTTGGCGAGATTCACGGCCAACTCCATATAGATGTCGTCAAAGGCAGGTTTGTGCATACCCAAAAATAGAAATAGAATTCGTATGCCAATAATTTGATTTCTTGTGGAGATAGCAGCCTCGTCACATGCAGTTATGCGAACCCATTTTGCATGGCTATTCCATTCAAAGCGCCGGGCCGCAGGTACGCGCATTGTCAAAAACCAGAGACTGTAAGCCGGCTGCCACTTAAATAGCACCTGCTGTGCCCGTCTTACCTAAATTATTATCTTGCACCCAATGAAGTGGATAGTTCTTTTTCTCCTGATTGCCACCGCGAGTTATGGGCAGGAACCACTTAAGCTCCGCCCCCAGCCCCATGGCCGTCACCACCATGCGTTTCAAGGACACTTATGTAAAGATCACCTACAGCCAGCCACAACGTCAGGGGCGCACCATTTTCGGCGGCCTGGTGCCCTACAACGAAGTGTGGCGCACAGGCGCCAACGAAGCCACTGAAATCACACTCACGCGCGACCTGACCGTAAACGGCAAGGCGCTCAAAGCCGGCACCTATTCTGTATTCACCATACCCGGCCCCGACAAGTGGACGATCATCATCAACAGCGACGTGGGACTTTGGGGCGCTTACAACTACAATCCCAAGATGGATGTGATGCGCTTCGATATACCCGCGCAGTCCCTTGCTATCCCGTACGATGCCTTCACGATCAAGCTGGACCAGCTAAACGAGAAGGCAAACTGGCTGATGATGTGGGACCACGTGCAGGTGTCTATACCCGTAGCATTTACAAATTAGCCCATGTATACCAAGAAAGCGTCTTTATTATTCTGGCTGTTGTCGCTGACAGCCGTAGCACTCGCGCAGGATATTACCGAACTCGACAAGCGCCGTGGTTTCAAGGACATCAAGCTGGGCGCGTCCATCGACTCCGTAAAAGGGGCCAAGTTCAAAAAGGACCTGAAGGAACGCGACAACGCCACCGCCAAGCTGTACACTGTCGAGCACCCCGACTATGAGACCATTGGCGAGATTAAAGTCGACAAGATAGAAGTGAAGACGTACAAGGACCTGCTTTACGAAATAACGGTGATCACCGACAAAGACCCCAGGCTTATGAAAGCCATGGAGAATGTGTTTGGCCCACCACAGTATGACGCCAAAAATGTAAGATACTACTGGAAAACTGACCAAATCGTTTTATCTTTTGAATCTAAATCGAAGCATCAGCTACAGCTCGTGTACACACACCTCGTCGCCTACAAGAAAATGAAGGAGGACAAGGAAAAGAAAAGTCGACGACATTGCTGACGACTTCTGAACTTCCAATTAAATAAAAAACAAGCCTATGAAAAAGCTCACGTCCGTCATCACGCTTACCGCCCTATCCGCAGTGATGGCGCTCGCCCAGGAAGCCAAGAAGAACCCGGAATCAACGGAGATATGGGAGCCGCAACCACGCATTGTAATGCCGGGCGGCAATCCTGCAGACGCCCCATCCGATGCCACGGTGCTGTTCGACGGAAAAAGTCTCGACAACTGGGAATCGATCGACGGCGGTCCCGCCAAGTGGACATTGAAGGACGGCGCGATGACTGTAGTGCCCGGAGGTCACGATATAAAAACCAAGCAGGAGTTTGGCGATTTTCAGTTACACGTTGAATGGCGCACGCCCGCCTCCTTCGATCCAAAGTCCACCAGCCAGGGCCGAAGCAACAGCGGCATCTTTCTGCAGGAGCGCTACGAGGTTCAAGTGCTCGACAATTATGAAAACAAGACCTACGCCAACGGCCAGGCAGGCTCCATCTACAAGCAACACATTCCCCTCGTGAATGCATGCAGGAAGCCGGGAGAATGGCAAGCGTACGACATCTACTACACCGCGCCCCGCTTCAACGCAGAGGGTCGCGTGGTGACGCCTGCTTATGTTACCATTGTACACAACGGCGTGCTTGTTCAAAATCACGTGGCACCGTGGGGCCTTCCGAATACATCGGGCTTCCCGTCTATAAAAATCATGGCAAGGGCGCCATTCGATTACAAGACCACGGTAACCTTATCAGTTTCCGTAACATCTGGATCAGGGAGTATTTAGCATCAAATCTGGTAACCGCACATCAAGGTGCATTGGCCTAGCGCCACTGCACCTTGTTTTTTTCTGCCAGCGCATGTACACGAACACCGCTACGGCGATAATAAGCAAAGCAACAAGCTGCGAATTGGAAAGCACATCGCGGATCACGAAGCCACGCACCTCGTCGCCCCGGAATATCTCAAGTACCGACCTGCCCACCGCATAGAGGATGAGATAAAGCAAAAACAACTGGCCGTGAAACTTCTTGTACTTTTTGAAGATGAGCAGCCCGGCCATTACCAGAAAAATGTATCCGGCCTCATAAAGCTGCGTAGGGTGCAGCGGCGTACCCTTGGGATTCGCCATGCAGGCTGGATCTGTAAACGTAACACCAAAGATGGAGCTTGTAGGCAAACCATAGCAACAGCCTGCCAGAAAGCAGCCCAGCCTCCCAAACATGTGGACGAGGCAGGTGGTAATGGCCATCACATCCAGCATCTGGTAGGTTGGCAGCTTTTGCTTCTTGAAATACCAGAGCATGGTAGGCACCGCGAAGAGAAACGAGCCGTAAAACACAAAGCCGCGCCCGGCAAGCAGCTTGCCCGGGTGACGCAGGTAGTCGGCACCGTCTTCGAAGAGCAGGAAAAACTTACCGCCGACAAAGGCAGCAGCAAAAATCAGCAAGAAGAGGGAATTGGCCTGATCGAAGGTTAGCCCTACGCGCTTCCTGCCTTCCACTACCATGTAGGTGACACCTGCCACGCGCCGAGCGCAATCAAAAAGCCGTAGCTGTATACGGTGACTCCACCTATTTCAAACAACACCGGATGCATATAAGTCTCTAAGTTAGCAAGTCGAAGTATTGGGGTGCATTTTCAAGAACCAGCACATTTCTTTCATCGATGCCGGCAAGGCGAATAACGCCTTCGTCAAAGGTAAAAGTATAACCATCGTCGTAAGGAAAGTAATTGTAGGACACAAACGTCCACACAGTGTCCGGTTTGATCTCGTCGCCATCGAAATCTTTGAATCCCCTGATCACCTTGATTCTGTCGCCCTGCCTGAGGTCGCTGAGGTGGCCGTTACATGTCTCAACGGATACCAAGCTTCGCCTTCATCTGATCTGTAAAGGGCTGCCTTTCGGCACTACCAGCGTAATGGTATTGATGGCGAGGTATGCTTCCGACAACGTGAATCATCCCCTTGAAAGGGCCTACTTCACCCCAAGAATTTTTACGAGGAAAACCGCTTTCCGCCCCTGGAGCGTTCGAGCCCAACGATATGCATCAGGTGGTCGTCTTGTGTGATGAGACCTTCAAAAAGTTTCTGACGAACGGCCTGATCGTATTTCGCCTCAGGGCATCCGGGTCGATCTCCTTTGGTTTCTCTTTTTCAAACTGCATAGCGTAGCCGTTGCGCTGGTCGAATCCTGCGTTGCTTACGTCCGCGTCCCACATCAGTGAAAAGCCTTTTGTAATCGCCGTCTCGGCCATGCTCATCATGTCATTTAAGGGCACATTGTAGTAGGATACGTTAGCCCAGTTGTCGGGTATTTCAACCACAAAGGTTTTGTAGAAAGGATGGTGGCTAAATGAGGTGATGTACACGTAGTCGCTTGCATCGAAGTGCAGCACTTCTCTGGCAAACGATAACGGTGTGTATTGTTTTTCACCGTAAAGAAAACGCTCCGGTGCCTTGCCCAGATGGCTGTCGAGAATGGCTTCATAGCCTTCGGCCCAGTTGGCAGGTATGGGCCGCGACTTAAGCACGCTATCGAGATATACCTTTAGCGTCGCATCCAACTTGCCGTGATCGTGATGTTTCTGGCCCAGCAACATGCCTGAATAAACACTTTCCGGAACAGCGCCATATTGGTCGATTGCATGAATTACATCGTGGCCAAGACCGCCGGGTCCGAACTGCGCTGTTCCTGGCGCAGCAAATAGTTTCTCGCCTTTTCCAGGTAGCTGTTGCGCACGGTGAACATTTCGGAGATGTCAAATTCGCCTTGCCCGCTGTGCGTTGCCTGCGACTCTACCAGCGACGTGGTGGAGAAGCTCCAGCAGGTACCGGTCATTGCCTGGTTTTTCACCACAGTATAGGGCACCTGCTTTTCTACAGTGAGCAAATCCTGGGCATAAACGAAACGGCCGCCCGCCCATAACGTGGCGAGCACACCGACAGCGAGCAGTTTTTTCATATCACGGCTGATAGTGTATCCGGTAAATTACGTTAGCCTGATCATCAGAAACAAGCAGGGATCCATCGGGCATTACCAGCACATCGACGGGCCTGCCCCAAAGGGTTTGATCGGCATCGTTGAGCCAGCCACTTGCAAACGTTTCGTAGGCGCTGGCTTGTGTATTGTTATCGAGCGTGACAAGGCTGAGCCGGTAACCGATCTTTTGCGAGCGGTTCCATGAGCCGTGCTCCGCGATAAAAAGTTTGTTCTTGTAACTCTCGGGGAAACTGTTGCCGGTATAGAACTTGAGTCCGAGCGGTGCCACATGCGGCCCGAGCTTCTGGGCCGGCGCCGTGAACTCGCTGCAATTGTGCTTGCTGCCAAACTCAGGGTCCTGGATGTAGCCTCCATGGCAGTAGGGATAGCCGAAGTGCAGACCGGACTGCGGCGCGCGGTTGAGCTCACAGGGCGGCACGTCGTCACCAAGGTTGTCGCGACCGTTGTCGGTAAACCACATTTCTCCCGTTTCAGGGTGCCAGGTAAAGCCCACCGTGTTTCGTATGCCCTTAGCAAACAGTTGACGGTCGGTGCCGTCGGGTTTGATGCTTGTGATAGATGCGTAAATTTCTTCCGGCTCGCAGATGTTGCATGGCGCGCCTACCGGCACATACAACCTACCGTCGGGCCCGAAGGCAATGTACTTCCAGCCGTGGTGGCCTTCGGTCGGATAGGCGTCGTTGATCACCTGGGGTTGCGGCGGGTTGTTGAGATGATTTTCTATGTCGGGGTACTTGAGAATACGGTTGATTTCGGCGACGTACAGATCTCCGTCGCGAAAGGCAACACCGTTGGGTGAATTGAGTCCGGAATCCAGCACCCATTTTTTGTCGGCTTTGTTATCGCCGTCCACATCCTGTACCGCATATACCTTGTCACTGGAGCGGTTGCCGACATAGATAATGCCTGACGGGCTTTGCGCCAGCGAGCGCGCATTATCTACTTCGGCAAATACATCAATCACGAAACCGTCGGGCATTTTGATTTTATCAAGCGGTAGCGACTTGGCGTAGTCGGTTAGTGCCGGCGCGCTGGCGTCGGCTGTTTCGCTGGCATCGCCTTCCGCCGCAGGCTTGTTGCAGGTTGCGAGCGTGGTTATCAGGGCCAGGGAAAAAAACTATATTTCGGTATTTTCATCTGTTTAATAATTGATTTTTAGTGGACATATGGAATTCGCATTTTGAGTACAGTCACCTAAAAAGGACGTTGCAATTAACATCCCCGCTGGGGTATGGATTTGTT
>JAAURZ010000176.1 GCA_012031955.1 Bacteroidia bacterium | reverse complement strand
CGGCCGACGGCTGAAAACGGACCTTCTGCATAAGGTTCAGTTGGCTGTAGCCCGACGGCACCTGCACTTCGGGATCGCTGTTGATTTTCACTACGTCGGCGCCGTTTTCGTTTTCGATGTAGTCTCTTCGGAGGTATGCGTCGGGCCCGTGAGACCCCATGCGCAAGTCGCCGAAGTCGGAATACGTGACGCTCGTAAGAAAGGCCCACCTGTCGAGCCCAACATTGAAATCGACGTGGGTGGTCTTTTCCTTGTTGGCCGATGAGAATCGGGTGAATCCATTTCCGGAGAACATGTTGTTGCCGGGTTGCTTCACATGCGGGGAGAAAGTGTGGAAGTCCATGACACCGCCAATGGCGTCGCTGCCGTAAATGACCGAGCCCGGACCGAAGATGACTTCCGACGACTCTATGACGTTGGCGTCGAGAGAGATGACGTTTTGCAAATTGCCGCTTCTAAAAATCGCGTTGTTTATGCGCACGCCATCCACCACCAGCAGCACGCGGTTGGTGGCGAAGCCGCGTATCATCGGGCTGCCACCGCCGAGCTGGCTTTTTTGTATGAACACCTGGTTTGACAGCGCGAGCAGGTCCGCCGCGGTTTGCGGATTTTGAAAGGCAACAAGCGACGCGCCGACTTTTGCAACGCGTCCGGGAACCTCGCGAATGGGTTGTTCCCACCGGTTGGCGGCCACTACAGTTTCCGCCAGCAGATATTGCTGCGGATGTACGTAAGTGCTGTCGTTAGTTTGCGCAAAGGATAGATGCGACGCTACCGCCAGCAACACAAGGTAATAGTGCTTCATGTATTTGCTTTGTGTGTAGAATAAGAATTTACGCCCGACGAAATCTGTCCTTGCGCATCGTGATGGCGAAAGGCGATTCGGGATCAATTGACTATGTCAGCTTGCGGCAACGTAACGGGGCGGAGGTGTGCTCTTGCAGAAGCTGACCTGCGGTGAAAATCTGCGATAGGGTGTTGTGGCTGGCGCGGTGGTATTGTCTGCCAACACGACGGCGTGCTCATCCACCAAATACACCAGGGCGATGAATTGAATAACCTGCGGCGGCAAATTGTCGTCTTGCGATTGGGCGCCAAGCACATCATCCAGCAACGCCAGTAAAGTACTTTCCTCGTGGTCGTACAAGCCATGCAGCGTTATCTCGCCATTGCTTATTTCTATAAAGGCGATGTCGAACATGAAATTACCCACCTTCGCCTCGTCGCCCTCGATATGCAGCCGCTCGAAGGCCCCTGGACTGAGTCGCACTGACTGCAATTCGCTTCGCTCGCGCAACGCAGCTTTCATTTCCAGGCGCACCGAATATTTACGCGCGGCAAAAAAGCAGTAGAACCCCGCGAGGTTGAATAGCAGGATGCTGAGGATCATGATGGCCGCGGTGCGTTTCACCACAGGCAAGATAAATAAAAGATAGCGCAAAGCCGGTGAGCCCGCATGCCAGACATCAGCATCGGCCGCCGTTAAAAGAAAAGTCCATGACATGCTCGTCATGGACTTTTCAATAGTTCACTCCTGGGTGGTCTACTTCACGCCGGGCAATCCAACAGGCTTGGGTTGCTCCCACGAGTAGCTGGCCTTCTTAGCGTCGGGGTATATTTCATCGAGTGAACTGCCATTGTACAGGCGGCCGTTCTTCATTACCTGGTAAATGGTGTTGGTGTTCCTGATGTTCTCCAGCGGGTTCTTGTCGAGTATGATGAGGTCGGCAAGCTTGCCGGCTTCCAGGCTGCCCACATCGCCGTCGAGTCCGAGTGCGCGGGCGCCGAGTATGGTGGCCACCTTCAGCGCGTTGTGCGTAGAGGCGCCGCCCGACTGTATGCTCCACAATTCCCAGTGGTAGCCTATGCCTTGCATTTCGCCGTGCGATCCTACACCGGCGAGGCCGCCGGCGCGCACCAGCTCATCAACAAATTTTGCGTGGTCCGGAAACACATGCTCTTCGTACATAAACCAACCGCCGACGCGGCGCGTCTTGCCATCGAGCTCCGACTTGGGTGTGAACAAGTTCAGCTTGGCGTCTTTGTTCGGGTTCTCGGTGTACCAGTAATAGTTTTCGGCAAACGGGCCGCCGTAAGATACCAGCAAGGTGGGTGTGTAGCACGTGCCGGACTGCGCTACAAATGCAGTGAAGTCTTTATACAGGGGGAAGATGGGAAACGCATGCTCATGGCCCGGGTAGCCGTCTATTATTTGCGTGATGTTTAGCTTGATGTTCAGTCCGCCCTCGGTAGTGGGCATGAGTTTTTGCTCGCGTGCGGCATCGATTACCCATTGGCGCTGCTGGCGATTGCCCACCAGGTACATTTTGATATACTTGGTATTGAAGTATTCGGAGTATTGCTTCAACACGTCTTTCGCCTGGTCGGCATCTTTGAAGTTGTATGACCAGAAGCCGACGCCGGGGCCGGTAGAGTAGATGCGCGGCCCCACGATCTGGCCTGCTTCCACCATGTCGCCATAGGTGAGCACATCGGTGGTGGCAGTTTGTGGATCGCGTGTGGTGGTAACGCCGTAGGCCAGGTTCGCCATGTACATCCACACTTCGCTCTTGTGAATGCCCCACGCAGGCCACATGTGCGCGTGCGTATCGACGAAGCCGGGTACAATGGTTTTGCCTTTCAGGTCGATGCGTTTGGTGGCCGCATCGGCCTGGATCGTGCCGCTTGCGCCGACTTGCCTGATGCGGTTGTTTTCAATCAGTATGTCGCCCGACTCAATTACTTCGTCACCCTTCATGGTAATGATGCGGGCGTTTTGCAACAGCACCTTGCCTTTCGGAATGTCGCGCGGCACAGCGACTTTTATGCGAAGTTCGGCAGGCTTGTAGCCGTCATCTTCTTTTTTCTCATCCTTCTTGTCTTCGGTCTTGTTGTCGCCTTCCTTCTTGTCGTCGCCTTCTTTTTTCTTCTCCTCTTCTTCCTTCTTCTTTGCCTCTTCCGCCTTCTTCGCTTTTATCTCTTCTTCCTTCCTTTTGGCATCGTCAATATTGTACGTGAAGAAGGCGTTGCCCAGCGACCAATAAATAACCTTGCCATTCGATCCCCACGACGGAAACTCGCCGCCGAGTGCTGTTAATTCCCTTGCGGGGAACTGCGAGTTCTTTACATCCGCCACGGAAATCTTGGGCGTCTCACCTCCCACCATAGGGATTGTAACCACGTAGATTTCGTTGTTGATCTGCGCCAGCGCTAGGTCGCCTTCGGGCGCCATCAATATCACTTCGGCGTTGGACGGTTGTTGCTGTGGCTCCTGTTCCGTCTCCTGCATCATGCACTCGTGCACAGCCGACATGCCGTAGGTGGTAATGCCGGTTACTTTGATGATGGCCTTTTCGTCGGTGCCGTCCCAGCGCATAGACATCAGGCCGTCGCCACCGTGATAGAGATAGACGCGATCGTCCTTTTTGGTGAAATGCGGTACGGAGCGTCCGCGTGTTTGTCGATCACCGTAACCGGTCCGCCATCTGCCGGTATCCATGCCAGCTCGCGTTCGGAAAACCCGACGGGCCCGTCCTGCTCTTTGAAGTATTGTGCCGGCCCTTGCACGAAGGCGATGCGGTTGCTCTTGTACGACCACGCAGGCTCGGTATACATCGCCGCCTTGGATGTGAGCTTCTGAACAGTCGGCTTTTTTGCACTGTAGTTAATTTTATAAATGTTGCCGCCGTAGCCCTCCCATGTTACCCAGGCGAGTTGCGTACCATCGGGGCTCCAGAAGGGTTGGGCTTCAGTGGAGTTTGTATTCGTAACCCGCTTCGGTGTACCACCGGGCAGGTCCATAGTGTAGAGCCGGTTGAGGGCTGTGAACGCTACTTTTTTGCCATCGGGCGAAACCTTAGGGTCGCGAATTTGGGTCACTATAAAATTCGGGTCGTCGGAGACGGGGTATTTGAATTCGAGCTTCGGCCCAAGTTCAATTTCCGTATCCACTTCAAACGGAATTTCGACGGCGGTGCCACCCGACACAGGTATGCGCCATATTTTGCCGCCATAGCTCGCCACCAGGTCTTTGCTATCTGGCGTAAACGACATGGCCGGCAGCACGCCGAGCGTCGCGATGGACTCCTGGTCGTCGCGCTGCACCGGGTAAGCGAGCCAGCGCTCTTCGCCCGTCTTCAGGTTGCGCACCATCAGGCCCGTGTGTTCGTTGTAGCGCGAGCCATACACCAGCCAATTGCCGTCGGGCGAAAGTGTAGGTGTGAATGCGGAGCCGTAGCGCGATGTTTTGGTTTCACTTTCGCCACGCTCGCGATCGTACACGGCAAGTTGATACTGCGGCATCATGGCATTGTAGTTCCAGCCGCCGTTGCGCCGTGCATACCAGATGTACCGGCCGTCGGATCCGAATGCCGGCTCAATGGTTTTAAGATTGTCGGGCTTGCTGACGAGCGATGCACCGCCACCACCGTCCCTGTGATATAAGTGGAGCTTGAGCGTGAGCCTGCCCTTGGTTGCCACTACATATTGGCCGTCGGGAGTCCATTCAGCCGACTGGTAGTTGTTGTCGTTGCCCTTGGTTACTTGCGTTGAATCTTTTTTGTCGAGCGAATAGTACCACACATTTTCGCCGCCCGAGCGGTCGGAGATGAACAGAATATATTTACCGTCGGGGCTGTAGCGCGGATGCGAGTCGAATGCCATGCCGGTCATGTAAGGGGTGGCCTTGCCGCCGGAGACCGGGATCGTGTAAAGGTCTCCCAGGAAATCGAACACGATGGTCTTGCCGTCCGGGCTCACATCAAGCGACATCCAGGTGCCCTCACTGCTTTTGATCGCAACCTTGCGGGCGGCTTCCAGCGGGAGGTCTTTCTTCTTTTTTGGTTTTTCTTTTTTACCGTGTCTGTCTTAACACTGTCTTTGCCGTTCTGCGCCACCACGAGGTGTGTGATAACGGACAGCATCAGGATGGTGATGATCCTCAATTTCATAAGCATGTATGGGGTATTTTAACAAGACAAGGTTGGAAAATAAAACCAAATCGCAAATGCGGTAAAATACCGGTGAGCAAAAACCCCAACCACCTATGGATAACCTGCCGAAATTGACGGTAATGAATGTCAGCTAAAAAGACTGTTCAGTTCAAGATCGATTCTGCCTACGATCGTCGAGAAGTCGTCGATGTTTTCTACAAAGTCGATTTCATTCACGTCGATTATCAGCAGCTTGCCGAGCTTGTAGTTGCCGATCCAGTTCTCATAGTGCTCGTTGAGATTTTTCAGGTAGTCGAGTCGCATGGCGTATTCAAAATCGCGGCCACGTTTTTCTATTTGCATTACCAGCTTTGGTATGTCTGCCTTCAGATAAATGAGCAAGTCGGGTGGCTGCACAAAGTTGATCATGGAATGAAAAATATCCAGGTAACTCTGATAGTCGCGTTCATTGATGTGGCCGCTCCTGCGCAGGTTGGCGGCGAAGATGTACGCATCTTCATAGATGGTGCGGTCTTGTACGGTAGGTTTTCCTTGCGCTCTTATTTCGCCCACCTGCTTGAAGCGACTGTTGAGAAAATATATCTGCAGATTGAAACTCCAGCGGGGCATATCCTCATAAAAATCCATGAGGTATGGATTATGATCCACATCTTCAAAATTGGGTATCCATTTGTAATGCTTGCTCAGCATTTCAGTCAGCGTCGTTTTACCGGCGCCGTTCGGGCCGAGCAGCGCGACGATCTCGCCGCGCGCGATGCTGAGCGAGACTTCTGCAACGACCAATTGCCCCGCGCAGAAGCACGCTAACCCCGGTGAGCTCCAGCAGCCGCGCTCATGCGTTCGCCTCCCCGCGATGCGAGCCGCGCAGCGATGAGTGCGAACACCCGGGGCCCGCCCGAGAA
>JAAURZ010000175.1 GCA_012031955.1 Bacteroidia bacterium | reverse complement strand
GTGATGCGCTCGTGCGAAATAATTTTTATTCGCTCGGCCTGTGCTACAATCCCTTCGGTCGTGACGGGGTCGATATCGAAATTGAGCTGCGAGGCGAAACGTACTGCACGCATCAGACGCAGCGGATCATCGGCAAAGGTTACGTGCGGGTCGCGCGGTGTGCGTATGATCTTTCGCTTGATGTCGTCGATGCCATTGAAAGGATCGATCAACTCGCCGTAGTGCGCCTCATTGAGTTGAATCGCCATGGCGTTGATGGAAAAATCGCGACGCAACTGGTCGTCTTCCAGCGTGCCGTCTTCCACGATGGGTTTGCGTGAGTCGTTTCGATACGATTCGCGTCTTGCGCCGACAAACTCCAGTTCGAGACCGTCGAGGTGAATCTGGGCCGTACCAAAATTCTTGAAAACAGTGACGTCGGTTTTCTTTCCCAACTTTCGGGCAACGCCCTGCGCAAGTTCGATCCCGCTCCCGACACAAACAAAATCGATATCCTTGGATGCTTTGCCCGGTCGTTTCATCCATGCATCGCGCACGTATCCTCCCACCACGTACACAGGCATCTCCATTTCGTCCCCTACGGAACCTACTGTTTTAAAAATCGGGTGATCGAGTAACGACGCGGCATTCATCTTCTTTACAGATTCAGCGCCAAAGTTAACAAAAGACAGATTGCGTCGGACCCGGTGATGAAATCAATTCCAGAATCCTTCCTTGCTGTTGAAGGTCGGGCAAGGGATCAGTTTGTACTTGCGCCTGTCAGACTTGGACCGCGACTTGGTGACGAATTCGTACACAATTGAAATTTCGTGCGCGCCGCCAGACGATGTTTGCAACTCGGAGATGGTGAAGTCGTAGCTGTACCCGATGGATAGCGACTTGAAATACAAACCCAGCGTGAGCACCAGCGCATCCTGCGATGCCGTGTTGATGACGGTCTTTTCGAAAGGTTTGCCCCGGTACCAAAGACCCACCGACACAGGATCAATGTGGTAGTTGACGCCGATGTCCATCTGGGAAAAGTTTTTGCCTTGCATACGGTAAATGATGCTTGGTGTAAGATAAGAAGCACGCGGGTTGGCCCGGGCTCTGAAGTTACCGCTTAGCGGAACTCTGGCGCCGGCGTGAATAGACGTTTTCATCGGCAAGCGGCTCACTTCGTTGAGTACAGAAATGTTGGGCTTGTTCATATGCAGGAAAGACGCGCCGATCCAAAACGTGCGGCTGTACACCAGGAATCCTGATCCGAAGTCGAAATAACTTTGCCTCCCCAACTTGGCGACCTCAGGATCCAGCGAAATGCCATCGTATTCAAGCCCATCGCCGAGGCTGATCTTCGTGCGATCGATTCCGTTGGTGCCGTAGCCGAAATAAAGGCCGGGTGAAAAAACTATCTTGTCCGACAGTTTCACCTTATATGAATAAAGCAGCCCCACGGTGGTGGTGCGCCAGCCCGCCGAACCCATTTTGTCGGTCATAGCCATGAGGCCGAAGCCGCTGCGCAGCTCATCCACAAAAAGGTCATACGAAATTGAGTACGTCGCAAAAGCCTGAGGCAGATTGGGCCACTGCAGCCGGTGGTTGGCCACCAGCCTTTGCTGCGGCGTGATACCCGTGAACCCGGGGTTGAGGTACAACGGTGCCTGATAGTATTGCGAAAACTGCGGGTCCTGGGCCTGGGCCACGGCGACCAGAAGCAGCAAGCATGCACATTGTAGAAATCCTTTCATACCGCGCTGGTTTTATCGAATCAAAGTAACATCTCCTACCTTGGTGGTGCGTTCGCCATTCGACAATCGCAACACGAGTTTATACACGTACACGCCGGCTGGCATCAGTCGCCCGTTCCGGTCATAGCCATTCCAGCCGAGGTCTTTGCGCTGGCTTTCAAAAATCAGGTTACCCCACCGGTCGAAAATCTGCATGGTAAATTCTTCCACGCCACGTGTGATGGGTAGGAACACATCGTTGAATGTACCCTGCGACGGGTCGCTGCTGGGGCCGCTTTTGTTGGGCGTAAATGCGTTGGGTATTTTGGTGAGCCCGCCGTCGCGCGCAAGTATGGTAGTGGTCGCCGTGTCGCTGCAAACAAGGTGCATGTCTGCCACACCGTCGCCGTCAACGTCCACCATGCCATGGTCGAACCCGGCCATGAGCGTGATTGTATAGCTTCCCTCCACACCGTATAAATGCGTAGGCTGGAACAAGTCTGATGTGGCTCCGTCTCCAAAATCCCAGAAGTAGGTGTTGGCTCGCACCGAGTTGTTGAATGTGAAGAGGTCCTGGTCGGGAACAAAGACGACAGTGGGTCGCACATCGAATATAGCAGCGGGCTTGGCGTAGACTTTGATGCCGGATATTTCGGCTAACGCCTGCTGGCTGGTGTTCAAGTACGTCGCCACAAGCGACACGGTGTATTCTCCTTCTTTGTTTACCTGGAACGTGGGCTCGAACAGGTTGGACGTGCCTACTTCCTGGCCAAATTCATTAGTGAGTATCCAATTGAATGTATCGGCGCCAAGTGAGAGGTTGTCAATTACGAGCTCAGTCGGCGCACACGATTCGCGGGGCGTTACCTGGAAGGCCGCGCTCACGTTGGGCAATTCGATGTTGATCTGATTCACTGCAATACTGCGGCAGACTTCACCATCATCGCGCGCCTGTATGTTCACCATGGTGAGCACAATATCTTTGAAGCCGGGCGAGTCGTAGATCACATCGAACGGTCCGATACCCGTGGCAGTGGGCGGATCAGCCTGGTTGTCGCCAAAGTCCCACTGATACTCGAAGTGGCCGAGATCGTTGGTCGGTATCGATGTGTTGGTGACGGTGATCGTGTTCTGTCCGGCAAACAATATCGGCGGCGGGGGGCTCGTGGCGAACGCTGCCGTCATGCCGCGGTAAACGCGCACGGTGGCCATATAGCTGGCGGTACAACCTTCGTTGTTGCGTGCCTCATAGATGACTTCGTAATGTATCGGGTTGTTGTCGGAGTTGTTGTTCATCACAAACGTCACGTCTTTGGACGTGCGCTCATCCAGCACATCGGTGGTTCCTTGCGGGCGATAGTACCAGCGATCAAAATCATTGCCCAGTGATTGGTTCCTGAACTGCACCGATTCGCCACTGCAATAATGGTATCGCCAGGCAGTATGTTCAACACCACATTCGGAAAAACGGTGACTGGTTTGCTTGTGGTCTTTGGTTGACACAGGCTGTTGGTCGCGGTAAGCGCCACCGGGAAAATGGTTGATGTCTGGGTCGACGTGGCGCCAAATGTGTGCTGTATCTGGTTGGTGCCAACCGGCAGACTATTGGCAGGAATCACAGTGTTGGTATTGTCCGACCACACCCAGGTGTAGTCCACATTACTTTCGACGTCCCATTGGAAATTGAATTCGCCTCCGGGGCACTGGGCAGCGGGCGCGAGGATGGTGAAATCGGAACTGATCTTGATAATGTCCACCGTTACCGGAGCAGGCAGGTTGGCCGGAGGCGCCACGCAGCCATTCAGGTCACGCACCCGTGTGACTTCGTAGGTGGTCAGGTCCTGAAAATTGGTGATCGGTATGAACGTGTTGTCAACGCCGATCAGGTTATTGAACGACGTGGTGCCGTTAACCGTGGTTGCCGTATAGTCGTACTCCATAGGCGCAGTACCAGTGGCCAATGTCATGTTTAGGAGGAATGATTCGCCCTGGCAGACTTCCGTCGGCCCCGACAACAGCGCCGAAGGCAGCGGGTTGATGGTGACGCGTACGATGTTGTCTCTGCCCTTCACTTCACAAGAACCGGAGCTAACAAGGCGGCGAAAGTAAGTGGTTTGCGGAAGCACCGACGGATCATACTCGGCCTGGTTCTCGCCAGGTATGTTCGACCAGTCTGCGTCGTTGGTTGAACCCGTGAGCGACTGCTGCCATTGATACGTATAGTTGCCTACACCGCCAAACGGCGGAACGAGTTCTTCAATTTGTGCCGGGTCATTGCCGGAGCAGACAGACTGGTTAACACCAACAAAGCCGGGCTCGAATGGCGGTGGGTTTACGATCACCGCAATGATCGGCAGCGAGGGGCAGTTCCTGTTGTCTTGCACAGATATGGTATAGTTGCCAAATGGAAGATTGGTGAATGTTTCGGTAGCGGTTCCAGTGATTTGAGCATAAGGATTCGGATCATTTACCGGATCGTTCGTCCGCACGAGTGTGTACGTATAGTCGGGGCCGTTGCCTCCCGAGGCTGTCATCGTGATTTGAGCATCGGTGGCATCTGCACAACTCAACTGAAATCCGTTGGCATCTTCGGCGATCGTGGCGGTGCCTTGCACTAGTGTTGGCTGCGTGATGGTGAGCGGCGCCGTGTCGACGGTACAGTCGTTCACATCTGTGATGCGGACGTTGTAAGTGCCGATGGATATGCCTGTGAAAATTCCGTTTGCGACCCCGCTGGTATTCGTCGGGTTTTGCAACAACACAAATGAGTACGCTCCCGTACCCCCGGCGGGGTTGGTTTGAATGACCGCATCGTTATCGAGGAAACAGGTGATCGGTTCGAGTTCGATGATGTCGCCGGTTAGCACCGGGGGCTCGTTCAGGGTAATGTCTTCCGATGTCGAACAGCCGCGCGCGTCGCGGGCCACCACTGTGTGCAGTCCTGCGGGCAGGAAGCTGAACTGGTTGGCAGTAATGAATGGCCCGCCGTCGAGACTAAATGTATACAAAGGGGTGCCGAGCGCAGCCAGCGCGGTGATCTGCCCGGTATTGTCGTCGTTACATTTCAGTTGAACGCCGTTGTAGTCGGTGGCTGAGAGTGCCAGCGATATGTTGGGATTGATCGTATAGATAACTGAAACTACTTTGGAGCAAATACCATTGTCGACACGCACAAAGATGGATGTGTTATTTGTGAGTGTATAGCTGCTCAACGAGCCTGCAGGTATTATGGATCCGGCCTCATTGCTTTGGTTGGTAAACCATGTGAAGGTGACGCCAGGCGCCGCGCTCACCTGCGGTTGTATGGAGAGCAGGTCTTCGGTATAAGTGTTCCCTCCCGGCGTATCCGAGCACACCGAAGTAGTAACCGGCGTAGCCGGCGGCGATGGGTTTACAAAAACCTGCACGTCGACCGGCGGGCCGAGGCAGCCGCCAAGCGGGGCCGAGTTCATGGCGCGCACTTCGTAGGTCACGCTGCCTTGCACCAGGTCGTTGTTGGTGAGCACACCTACGATGCCCGGTGTTCCTGCACCTGTTCCCGACTGCGCACCTGTAATGTTTCCCTGTATGCTTTTTACTGTCCACACAAATGTGGCACCGGCCACGGTGTTACTCGTTGTGAGCGGTATGCCGATATTGTCGCCGCTACAGAAAGGCGCAAGTGCCGGTGGCTGCACGAGGGGCTTTGGATTAACCGTCACGAGCACATCCGTAGGTGGGTCGCCGGCACAGCCGAGCACGGTGCTAAACGGACGCACCGTGTATGTAAGTTGCTGTGCTGTCGAGGTAGTGTTCTCCCAGCGATTGGCGAAAATTGCGTCGCTGTTCAGTTGAGTGCCCGTGGCCGGCGCGGGTGGGTTCGATGAGCGTGAGACCTGTGCTGGCAATGCTTTCTATGATGAACTTGTCGGCAGGGAATGTATTCGGCGCCGATACGAGTGTGATTTCGGTTTCCGCATCACTGCAAATCGCTTTGTCGAGGTTAGGATCAAGCTGCGGCTCCGGCTTTACGGAAAGGGTTACGATTTGTGTGTTGCCCGGGCACTGATGTCCGGTTACGCCATCGACATTGTAGGGCGTTACCGTGTAGCGTACGGGTAGCGGCACCGCCTTCAGGTTCTCATAGGTGTCGTTGGCCAGGGCATCGTCGTTTGTGACAACGCC
>JAAURZ010000174.1 GCA_012031955.1 Bacteroidia bacterium | reverse complement strand
CTCTGACGGTCGTCTGCTTTTGCGTGATCCTGTTTGGCCTCGTGGGTCTGCCCCCCCTCTCAGGCTTCATCGGCAAGTTCGCGGTTTTCGCCTCACTCGTGGATGGGTGGCGATCGCTACGAAGCAGCCGGCCAGCCGGTTCTACCTGCTGCTCTCTTGATCGTCTCTTCGTCCACTCCCAACTTCTTCAGGCTGTCTGAAAATTTTTCAATCACTGCCGTCTCCCTCTTCTTTTCTGCCTCTTTTATCATCTCTCGCAACAGCCCTTTCTCCCGTTCCGCAAGCACGGCTTTCTCGTGGTGTTGCAGGTCTTCCATCACGCCTTCGTCGGCAAAGCTCACAAAGGTCGACTCTGTAATAACAAGGTGATCCAGTACTTCTATCTTCACAATGCGCCCCGCACCGATCATTTGCGCGGTAAAGGTTTTGTCGGCGCCCGATATGCGCGTGTCGCCGCTGGGGTGGTTGTGCACCAGTATCACCTTGTTGCTGAGTTTGTAGATGGCCATACGAAACACCTCCGGCGGCGCCACCGACACGCGGTTGCTGGCGCCAAGACTCACCAGTTCCACAAACAGTATCTTGTTGGTGTTGTTGAGCCCCACCACCCAGAAATGTTCCTGGTTGCGTCGGATGTCATTTTCGCGCAACAATATCCGTTGCATCACTTCATATACACGTTGGCTGTTCAGCACCTTGATTTTCTGCTCGCGGGAAAGGCCTACATGCATATTCAGTGGAATTTAAGCCGACAAGATAGGGTTTTGCGACCACCGGCACCAGCGGTGGGCCAGCGAAAGGAGGTTCACTTATTCGTCAGAGTTCGGATGAGGCGTGGTTGTGCCGTCAGTGGCGTGGACGCCCGACTGACTTACACACAAAGCAGTCCGAAGACTGGGAGATGCTTCATGTTCCCAAAGTATTTGTTCTTACTACGATTTATATTACCGAACGATTGGGTCTACCGGGTTGTTTTTCTGCACACTCAGAAATCGACAGTTGTCTTTGGATGAAAGGTGGGTGAAAAGGGAAAAACTGTACGATGACAGTTGGCTTGCCTTATTTTGCTACTCCTTTTGCCTCAGGCTATTCATCACCTTGTTGGCAAATACAAAATCGTCGAGCTCCTTCACGCCGCTGTGGGTGATGTCGTTTTTGTTGCCGTCCCAGAGCTTGCGCCCTTTGTATAGAAACAAAATATTTTCACCGATACCCATCACGGAGTTCATGTCGTGTGTGACCACAATGGTCGTGATGTCGAAATCTTCGGAGATGTCGAGGATGAGCTCATCAATCAATATGGATGTTTGTGGGTCGAGGCCGGAGTTGGGCTCGTCGCAGAAGAGGTATTGCGGGTTGTTCACAATGGCGCGGGCTATGCCGACACGTTTCTTCATGCCACCGCTGAGTTCTGACGGCATCTTCTTGTTTACGTTTTCGAGACCCACGCGGGTGAGGCAGAAGTTGGCGCGGTCGAGTTTGTCGTCGCGCTTCATGTCGGTAAGGATGTTGAGCGGAAACATCACGTTCTGCTCCACGTTCTTGGAGTCGAACAGCGCGCCCCCCTGGAATAGCATGCCGATCTCACGGCGTATCTCCGTCTTCAGGTCGCGGTCGGCAGTAGTAAAGTTGCGGCCATCGAAGAACACTTCGCCCTGGTCTGGTTTAACCAATCCCACAATACATTTTAGGAGCACGCTCTTGCCTGTTCCCGATGCGCCGATGATGAGGTTGGGCTTGCCTTTTTCAAAGACGCCGCTGATGTCGTCGATGATAAGCTTATCGTTGAATGATTTCGATATGTTGTGAATCTCTATCATTTCCAAGGAGTAGTTGTGCAAGAAAGTAATCGGCCAGCAAGGTGGCGATAACGCTAGTGGTTACGGCCTGTGTGCTCGCCACGCCCACTTCGAGGGCGCCGCCCTTGGTGTAGTAGCCCTTGTATGACGAGATGGACGCCACGAGGAACGCAAACACTACCGACTTGATGAGCGCGAAGGTGATGGTGAACTCGTTGTACGAGTAACGGATGCCGTACACGTAGTCGGTGGGTGTAATCACGCCCGTAAGTGTTCCGATGAGGTAGCCGCCCAGCAACGAGCAGAAACCGGCGTATACCACCAGCACCGGGTACATGAGCATGGAAGCGATGATCTTGGGCAGCACAAGATAGCTGGTGGAGTTAATGCCCATAACTTCCAGGGCGTCGATCTGCTCGGTGATGCGCATGGTGCCGAGTCCGCCGGCCATTGCAGATCCCACTTTGCCTGCATAGATGATGGCCATAACAGTGGGTGCAAGTTCAAGCACCGTCATTTCCCTTACCACTTGAGCGATCACATAGTCGGGTATAAGTGGGCTCACCATGTTGAATGCTGTTTGCACCGTGGTCACGGCGCCCATGAACGTAGACACCAGCGTGAACAGGAACAGTGACCCGATGCCGATGATGTTGCATTCGTCCAAAACCAGTTTATAGTAAGTTTTAAATGTTTCCCGATTGACAAAGAGATTGCCCAGGAAAATGAAATAGTGCCCCAGCGATTTAAACATGCAGATTCAACAAAAAGTAAAATTACTATCTTGCTAAAGATACCCAAAAATTCAACAATTAAAGGTTATGCGCAAGTGCATTGTAGTTACGGGCGGAAGCAAGGGAATAGGCCGGGCCGTTGTCGAAAAATTTCTGACGCATGATTTTGACGTAATCGCTTGTGGCAGAAATGGAAGCGACCTGATGGCTATGCAGGAAGCTATGGCCGAACGTTATCCGCTTGCCGGGGTTTCGGTATTCGCGGCCGACCTGTCGGTGAAGGCGGAGGCAAAAAATTTTACCGACTTCGTCAACGAAACGAGCGGTGTGCCTGACGTACTTGTTAACAATGCCGGGGTATTTTGTGCCCCGGCGCGATAAGCACCGAGCCCGATGGCACGCTGGAGCAAATGGTGGCTGCCAACTTATACAGTGCCTACCATACTACGCGTGGACTCGTACAGGGCATGATGGACCGACGCGCGGGACATATATTTAACATGTGTTCTATCGCAAGCTTGCAGGCATACCACAACGGCGGCTCGTATGCTATTGTGAAAGCAGGATTGCTGTCGTTTTCGCGCAACCTGCGCGAGGAGATGAAGCCGCACAACGTGCGTGTGACGGCCGTGATGCCGGGCGCCACGCGCACCCAAAGCTGGGATGGTGTGGACGTGGCGGAAGACCGCCTCATGAAACCGGAAGATGTGGCTGAAATGGTTTATGCCAGCTATAGTTTGTCGGGTCGCAGTGTGGTGGAAGAGGTGATCATACGCCCCATGTTGGGCGACTTGTAGTTATGGATGCTGACAACATACAGCGCGCACAACCACTGCTCGACTACTTTGCGCGTCACATACAACTGTCGCCCGACGAGCAGCACGCAATAGCGGCGCGACTTATGTACAGGCGCTACCAAAAGGGTCAGTTTATTGTACAGCAGGGCGACGTGTGCAAAACGGAAAACTTCATTACGTCGGGTTGCGTGCGGACGTACTTCGTCGACGCCGGGGGTAACGAACACGTAGTGATGTTTGCCATAGAAAACTGGTGGACGTCTGACCTGGGTAGTTTCACTACACAAACACCAGCCGACTACAATCTGCAATGCCTTGAAGATACACAGGTGATCCAGATCACCTTCGAGGTGCTAGAATTATTATATGCCGATTTTCCCAAACTCGAACGTTTCTTCCGTCTCATATTGCAAAAGCATACGTGGTTTCGGAGAAACGCATACTGCGCAACTTCAGTCTGCCCGCAAAGGAACGCTACCTGCTCTTTCGCAAACAATACCCGCTCATTGAGCAACGCGTACCGCAATACATGATAGCTTCTTACCTAGGGATCACCAAGGAATTCCTGAGCAAATCCGCAATCAGATGCTCGCGGAACGCCCGTGATATTAAACCAGATTAACCTTCCTTTTTAAACTACCTTATTCTCATACGGGTACGTGCATCGCACCTTTGTGTCATCAAAATACACACAAAGTCATGCAAACAATTTATGAAAAGATCAATGATCTGAACGACCTGGTGCTTCAAGGCAGGCCCCTGGACGCTTTCGAAAAGTACTACCACAATGACGTGGTGATGCAGGAAAATGAAATGACCCCTACTATTGGCAAAGACGCCAACCGCGAGCGCGAACTTGCCTTCTTCGCATCGCTGGTGGAATTCAGGAAGGCACGCGTGTTGAAGGTGTCGGTCGGCGAGAATGTATCGATGGTGGAATGGCACTACGACTACACCCACAAAGACTGGGGCGTGCGCAATTACACCCAGGTGTCGGTGCAGGAGTGGGCTGATGGAAAGATCATTCGTGAAAAATTTTACTACGGCGAATAGAGAGCAAAATATTTCAGGCTATGAAAATGCAAATATTCAAAACGTCAGATCAACTCTCGCCGGCTTTGCTGCGCATCACGCTCGGCTTGGTAGTGCTCGCGCACGGCGTGCAAAAACTGTTCGGGTGGTTTGATGGCTACGGTTTCTCCAGCACCATGAGTTACTTTACCGACTCGGTGGGTTTACCGTGGGCGTTGGGTTTCTTTATCGTCATGCTCGAAACCGCTGGTGCACTGGCCCTCATCGCCGGGTTGGCCACGCGGTTGGTTGCTCTTAGCTATATCGGACTGGCTATCGGCATTGTTATGAAGGTGCACCTTGGCAACTGGTTTTTTATGAACTGGTTCAACAACCACGCCGGTGAAGGATATGAGTTCTTCATCTTGTGGGTGGGAATAGCGGTAGCGTTGGTCATACTGGGTGGAGGTCGCTACTCGCTAGATAAGCTGATCGCCGGCGGAGGGTAATTTTTGAGAGCGCCATGATAAACGTTGAGGAATCTACGGAGCATGGCCGCTTCTTGTATCTTTGCTGCCATGATTTCCGCTACCAAATACAAGCTGCTCTGCATTTCCGGCAGCACACGAAAGCACTCCAGCAATGAAGCAGTATTGAAGCAGTTGGCGTCGATGTATGCCGGCGAATTCCACAGTACGATCTATGCCCGTATCGACGAACTGCCGCACTTTAATCCAGACCTTGACCATGAGGCACCGCCGGCGTCGGTGGTAGCTTTTCGTGAAATGGTGGCTGCCGCCGACGCCGTGGTGATATGCACGCCTGAGTATGTGTTCAGCCTGCCAGGAGCGCTGAAGAACGCCATTGAATGGATGGTATCGACAGTGATCTTCACCGACAAGCCATTCGCCTACATCATAGCGTCGGCATCGGGCGAGAAGGCGTTTGAGTCCCTCGACCTGGTCATGACCACCTTGCAAGTGAAGATGGGAGCAGGCTCGAAGGTGCTTATCAAGGCACCGAAAGGGAAGGTGAATGACGACGGCACCATCAAAGACGCAGCTACGATTGAGCAACTGCGCGCGCTGATGACGTCGCTGAAGAAGTCGATGGGCATTTAGTATCAGCCCGCTTCTCCCATGTAGTGTATTTTAGAATTGCCCGACAGGCTGTAGCTGTCGAGTCGCGCTTTACCCCGGTAGGTGAGTACCGCCTCATCCTGCAGGTTGGCGCGCTTGATGAGTTTGGTAGGTCCAACCCATATCTGCGAATTGTCGCGCAAGGAAATGCACGTCACCTCTTTACTGGTCACCTCACTGAGGTCGATGGTGCAGTTGCCTTTGGCGAGGTGTACGATGATCTTTTCGCAGACTCCATGAAATTTGATGAGGCCGTCGCCGACCACGGTAAATTCAATTGCGCTTTTGGAATAGATCATGCCCGACAGCTTGAACGTACCTCTGGCAGTAAACTCCACGTCGCCGAAGTTGCCGATGAGCAAAGAGTCGTCATGATGATCGCCGGAGAATTCCATCTTGCGGGTGTGCTTGCTGAGTTTCATTTTGGAAATAATAGTGCTATACGTC
>JAAURZ010000173.1 GCA_012031955.1 Bacteroidia bacterium | reverse complement strand
CGACGTGGAAATTTTCTACCAGTGCGGCATGGTCAAGGAGAAACTTGCCTACAAGAACAACGAACGCGACGGACGCGGCGCCACTTACTTCATCGATGGCACCGTTGAATCGGAATACACCTTTCAAGCCAACAAACTCACAGGCGAATACACAACCTACTACAGCACCGGCAAGGTGAAGGACAAATCGAATTACGTCGCGGGCGAGTACGACGGTGCATATTGGGGCTACCACCCGAATGGCGTGCTGCGCGCGTCGGGCACCTATGCGAACGGTAAGGCCACAGGTACCTGGAGTTACTACCACTCCAACGGCAGGCTGCACAAAAAAGGCGAGTACAAAGACGACGAGCCGGCGGGCGAATGGGTTGCGCACGATCGTCGTGGCCGCCTGGAAGAAAAGTTTCGTTACAACGACGCCGGCAAACTGGATGGCGAATACAACCTGTATCATTGGGGCAAGCTCCACAACACCAACACCTACAAAGACGACAAGCTGGTGAAAATGGAGTACTACAATGAAAAAGGAAAAGAACTCTCCAGCGCGGGCGACGAAAACGGGAACTTCACCTTTACAGCCTACGACATCTATGGCAACAAACGCACTGAAGGTACCTTTAAAGATGGCAAAAAGAGTGGCGACTGGACGTACTACTATCCCTATGGTGGATTGTTCAGCAAAGTGACCTGGGCAGAAGGTCTGGCCCAGGGCAAATCAGTCGACTATTTCGCCTCAAGCAACAAAAAGCTGGAGTACAATTACAAAGACGACCAACTCGACGGCTATTACGCAGAGTACTATGAAAACGGAAAACGAAAAATTGAAGGTTGGATGCAGGACGGAAATCGCCAGCAAAAGTGGGTGTCGTACTATGTAGACGGAACCCCGGAGTCCAACTATTTTTATCTCAACGGCGAAGTGGTTGGCGACGGCATACACTACGCGGAAGACGGACGGAAGACTCAAGAGTTTACATACAAGTCATACGGCATAGTGGCACAGACCGATTTTGAGCCGAACGGCAACGCACGAGTGTCACAAAAATCGACAAAAGGACCAGTAACGCACTACACAACAGCATTCAAAAACGGGAAGGCGAACACTGAATTTTCGCTGGCCTGTGGCCGCTACGTCACCGACGTAATACGCAATTACCCTGACGGCTCCTTATACTACCGCAACCCCGCAGGCGCGGCAGGCCTGGCAAATGGTCAGTACGTTTTTTACTCCATCACGGGCACGACCGGATCAATAGGCATGTTGATAAACGACGAGCGAGAGGGCACCTGGACGGGCCAGCATTTCAATGGCAAAACGCAGTACGTGGGCACTTACGCTTCTGGAGAGCGCGACAGCACCTGGGTATACTACCACGACAATGGCATGAAGTCTTTCGAAACGGACTATCTCAACGATAAACGCAACGGCATACAACGTGTCTACAACCCTGAGGGTATTTTGATGGTAGAGAAGATATACGAAGATGACCGCCTGATCGCATATTCCACAAGCCCCGGCGTGTGGACTCCATTCAAAGGAGACGCCGTGATAATTGCCAAATTCGCAAACGGTAAGGTAGGTTATGAAGAAACTTACAAACACGGCGTTTACGAAGGACCTTACAAACTGTATTATAGCAACGGAAGCTTGTATTCGGAATACACATTCGTGAAAGGCGACTACGAAGGCGACTACAAGGTGTACCACCCGAATGGCAAACTGAAAGAGCGCGGTAAATACCTGAACGACGAAGTAGACGGCGTGGTGGAGCACTTCGATGAACAAGGAAATTTGATATACTCGGAAACGTTTCTCATGGGAGCGCGCCAGGGCAAAACGGCAAGCTATAAGAATGACCGCAAAGTGAAAGAAGTAAACTTCTGGGGAGGATTTGTAATAGAAGACGAATGAGAGTGCAACTTGTGTTGTTTTGCGTAGCGCTGGCGGGAAGTGCGGCGGCACAGTCAGGCGATTTATGGACGGCCTTACGGGAAAAATATCCCGATGAACCCGTTGTTTATGTGGAGCGTTCTGAAACGCTCAACCTTTCCGTGAAAGGAGACTCACTTTATGCTTACGCCGATGTGTTCGAAGACATCCTGCACCTGAAAGAGCAAACCACCATCGCCGGCAGTAAGCGTGTATATGGATCCTACTTTCGACAGATAAAAGATCTTAAGGCGAAAACACTGGTGTGGGACAAGAATAAGTACAAAGATTTTCCAGTCACTGAATCAAGAAAAAAATTTGATGAGGACAACGACGTATTCTACGACGACTCCTACTATTACGCATTCTCTTACCCCGCCATCGCTGCACGCAACCGCACGCAACTGGAATACCGCGACGAGATCAAGGACACCCGCTTCATTACCGGTTTATCTTTGCCAGCTATTTGCCGCAGGCCAAGACCAGGTACACCATACGCACAACCGGCGACGTGGACATTTTCTATAAAGTATATAACGATCCTGAAGGCGCAATCAATTTCAAGAAATCAAACAAAGGCAACGCCGTCACCTACGAGTGGTCAGCCACCAACCTTGAACGCTATCGCAACGAAGACCACAGTGTAGCCCTCCGTCATTATGCGCCACACGTGGTGGTGTATGTGAAATCATACAACACCAGCACGGGGAAAAAGAACGTGCTCTCCGGGCTCAATGATCTGCATCGCTGGTACAACTCGTTTGTAGCCAACCTCGATAACAAGCCCTCGGAACAGATGGCGCAGATTGTGAACGACCTGAGATCGGAAGGCGATACCGAGATTGACGTGGTGCGAAAGATATTCTATTGGGTGCAGGACAACATCCAATACATCGCCTTCGAAGACGGCATGCGCGGCTTCATCCCCAACTCGGGCGCGTTTGTGTGCGAAAAGCGATACGGCGACTGCAAAGACATGGCGAACCTCATTGTGAGCATGCTTCGCGTGGCAGGCATCAAAGGCTATCACACATGGATTGGTACGCGCGACCTGCCTTATAAATACACTGAAGTACCTACGCCGCTCGTCGACAATCACATGATCGCCACCTATATTGGCGATCGACGGGCAGTATTATTTCCTCGATGGCACCAGCAGCTACACCGCTTTTGGCTATCCGTCGTCGATGATACAGGGAAAGCAAGCACTCGTCAGCCTCGGTGCCGACCGTTATGAAGTAAAAGAAGTGCCGGTGATCGGCGCGGCGAAGAATACGTCGTACGACGCTGTGACGGTGCGGCTCGCGAAAGGCGAAGTATCTGGTACAGGCCAGTGGACCATGAACGGATTCCATAAAGTGTTCGGGTCGTATAGTATGGACCGCTCCGAAGCCGACAAAGTGCGGGAATACCTTGTCGGCCTCATCGATATGGGCAGCAACAAGTTTTTCCTCGATGACTACAAAATCCACAACCTGCACGACCACGACAAGCCAGTGGTAATCGACTACAACTTCCGCCTCGGCGACTATTACAAGGAAGTGGGGGGAGAAATCTATATCAACCTGAACTTCAACAAACTCAACTACAACCAGGTGATCGATACCGGCACACGCGGCACCCCGTATGAAAGCGAGTATCAATACACGCGCGAAGACTCCTATACGCTCATGATACCCGAAGGATATAAAGTGGAATACGTGCCGCCGAACGCAGAAGACACGCGCCACGAATTTTCATTTCTATCAAGTATGAAATTCAAAGCGACAGGGTGACGCTCACCAAGAAATTTACCTCAAACTATCTCGTGCTTCCCAAAACAGAATTTGAGGGGTGGAATGCGTTTGTGCGGAAACTTAGCGAAGCGTACAAAGAATCTATTATTTAAGCAAAACTAAATATCATGATGTTGCGATTTTTATTTGGACTGTTGATGCTGGTGTGGGGCGTGGCCGCCGGCCAGAACGTGAAGCCCTACGAATGGCAAGCGGAGCGCGGGCTCACGCCGATGGATGAAGCGGAAGCACAGTTGCCGGAGTACATAGCACTCCATCACATGCAGTTCGACTATGCACTGGAGAACGACCAGTTTCTGATGTATGCCACCATCCATCGGGTTGCACGCCTCAACAACACGGAAGCGGTGCAACGCAACAATCGCATTGTGATACCCATGCGCGGCGTGCTTGAACTCGTCGACCTGAAAGCACGCGCCATTACGAAGGAGGGCAAGGTGATCTCGTTCGACAAAGCCAACCTGAAAGAACTAAAAGACGAAGATGCCGGCAACGCCGTTCGCATCTTTGCCATGGAAGGCGTGGAACTTGGTGGCGAGGTGGAGTACTACTACACCCGAAAGATGCCCGCCGACCTCTTCAACCGCGCGTTCATGCAGTTTGATGTGCCGGTAAAGAAGAGTTCGCTGATTGTTTCTTGCCCGGCTCACCTGGAGTTTGATTTCAAATCGTACAATAACTTTCCCGCTGTAGAGAAGTCGAAAGAGGAAGAGCGCAATACGTACACAGCCAGCCTCGACGCCGTGTCCGCCATCAAGAAGGAAGAATTTTCCAACTACGATGCCAACCGCAAGCGGGTAGACTTCAAGCTGGCCTACAATTACGCCAAATCAAAGGCACGCATGTTCACGTGGGACGATGCCGCGAAGCGATACCAGGGCGTAGTGTCCGAACGGACGAAGGATGAAGACAAGGCCCTGGCCAAGTTTGTGAAGACCTTGAACGACGATGCTGCAAAACCGCAGGATGCACGCATCAAGAATGTGGAAACAAGAATCAAAACCTCGGTCCAGATTGATAAAGAACACCGTGGCGAGGGCAGGCTCAAACCTGGAGACGATCATCAAAACCAGGCTCGCGTCGGAGGAGGGCATTACACGACTTCTGTATGGCGTGTTTGCCACGCTCAACATTTCCCTGCCATGTAGTGATTTACCGGCGACTCGCGACAACGTGGGGTTCGATGGTCGGTTTGATTCATGGTCATATCTTGCTAACTACCTGCTGTATTTTCCCGACACCAAAAAATTCATGTCGCCCGATCTGTTTGAGATGCGCTACCCGCTGGTGCCACCCAACCTGACGGCCATGCAGGGACTTTTTATCGAACCCGTGTCGGTAGGTGGATTGAATTCGGCCCTCGCCTCCGTGAAAGACATTCCCCCGGCTACATACGATGTGAATACCGACAACATGGACGTGACGGTGGCGTTCAACGGCGACATGAGCGCAAACGAGGTGAGATTCAAGCGCTACTTCGGCGGCATCAACGCGCAATACCTGGCGCCGTACTACGAGCTGATGCCGGAAAATAAACGCAACGAGTTTGTGATGGAGCTGATGAAGCAAATTGTGCCCGATCCGGAAATCGTGAAGTGGACGGCCAGGCCGACACAGTCCGCGCTTGTGGATGGTTTCGACCTCGACGTCACTTTTACGTCTGAGCACTTCATTGAAAAAGCCGGCCCGCGCATTTTGCTCAAAGTCGGGGAGATGATCGGTCCGCAAGTGGAAATGTACCGCGACGACAGCCGTACGACCGGCGTGGAGAACGACTATAACCGCGGCTACGACCGCGTGATCAATGTGAACATTCCTGCCGGCTACAAGATCAAAAACCCCGACGACCTGAATATGGATGTGCGCTACAAAGATGGCAAGGGCGAGCCGTACTTGTTTGTGTCGACATATAAAATTGAGGGCGACCAGTTGGTTGTCAATATAAAGGAGTATTACAAAGAGATTTTTGCGCCGCTCGCGCGCTACGAAGATTTCCGCAAAGTGATCAACGCAGCTGCCGACTTCAATAAGATTGTGCTGGTGCTGGAGAAGAAGTAACTCAGTAGTAGTACAGACCTTTGCTGTTCACCCTCACAGGGCGAAGCACCTTCGACTGCTCAAAGTCATTGTAGACAAGCTGCAGATTTGCCAGAAGTCCTTGTGATCTGCTTGTTCCAGCAGGTGCATGTTTTGTGCCGAAGGTGCGATG
>JAAURZ010000172.1 GCA_012031955.1 Bacteroidia bacterium | reverse complement strand
CGGCACAGACATTCAAGTGCTGTTCAGGGCATGGGGCAAGGCCGGCATCCGGTTGGAGGAAGGGATCTTCGCGGCCACAAAGGGGGGAGCCGGCGACCAGGGTAATCCCTGAAACCGGGCGAGTTCCACATAAGCAAAAATCAATCGTTTTCGTAACTTTTTAATGACTTATGGTTTAATTTTTACCCAAATGTTATCACTTTGTATCCGTAATTAAACAAAACGGATACATTTCAAACCCCATTGAACCGACGTCAAGTTTGAACAACCGGCCCGCCCAGGCGCCTGAAAATACTACCTTAACCTAAACCGATGAGAGGGGGAGATTTTTTCTCCCCTTCTCTTTTTATGACGGTGTCGTGCATTTTTTTTAGAAAACAAAGTGACGTTAGCGCGTTCAAGTCGCCGTGGATAATTGTACAGCTGCCGACTCGCTGTGATGAAGCGGCTAACCAGCGCGACCGTAAAAAATTAATTTATTAACACATAAAACACATAATAAACCTTTCCGCTAACTTTCCTTTATCTGCATCCTTATGATCCATCCAGATACTGAGATCCGGTTTATCAATGATACCATCGGATACGGCGTTGTCGCCAAACGGTTTATTCCAAAAGGTACTATTACGTGGGCCCTGGATAAGCTCGACCGAATCTTCACTCCTCAGCAACTTCGGCAAATGGACCCGCCCTACCAGGAAGTGCTGGATACCTACACCTACCGGAATGCGGAGGGCAATTACATTTTATGCTGGGACAACGCGCGGTTTGTGAACCACAGTTCGAACAGTAACTGTATTACCACCGCCTACGAATTTGAACTAGCGGTGCGCGACATTCATCCTGGCGAGGAGCTGACCGACGACTATGGGTACCTGAATATTGACGCGCCTTTTGTGGTGGTCCCCGAGCCCGACTCGCAGCGCAATGTGGTGTATCCCGACGACTTGCTGCGCTACTACCCTGTTTGGGACGAAAAACTACTCACGGCGTTTCAACAAATTCACCTGGTTAACCAGCCGCTCATGGGCATACTGGACTTGCCCTTACGGGATAAGATCGGCCGGATTGCCCGGCTGGAGAAAAAATGGATTCAATCTTGTTTTGCTATTATCACGGACGCAACGGCAGCCCGCATCAGCAGCCGGTGGTTACTCCTCCGTCTCCCCATGTAACGTATCCTGTGAATGGAAACGGGGCGAAGACACACGCGATCCTATAAATCGTTGTAGCATATCCTCGAGTCTTTCGCGATCCTTCCAGAAAGTACGGCTGAATATCATCCGGAAATCCCAATGCTTTTCTGCCAGCAACTCGGGTGTGTAGGCATGCACTTCCTTGGCCGTGAGGGCACCGGCATAGCGCTCATCGTCGGTGAGCACGGCGCCGCAGTAACCATGCTCCGCCAGGAAGGGAACATCGCAGAAGGGCAGCGTGTCTACCTCGAAAGATATTTCTCTGAAGCGCGAATCGCCCCATGTTTTAATCCGGTTGTTCAGGTACCAATCGGAAGTTTTTCGATTCGGCGACTGCGAACGCTGCTCGAAACGATTTTCATGTACCTCGCGCACAAAGGCCAGGTATTGGCGCAGTAGCTTTGGCCCTTCGTTTTTGATGTCGTCTATCCGGAGTTGCTCCGGCAGGATGCTGCACACCACCACAATCTTTTCGCGCGCACGCGTAATGGCCACATTCAACCGGTTTTCGCCGCCGGCTGCATTGAGGGAACCAAACTGCATGGCCATCTTACCTGCCTTGTCGGGTGCGTAGCCTATACTGAAAATGACGATGTCCTTTTCATCGCCCTGCACGTTCTCGATGTTTTTCACAAACATGGAGGCGGCAGGGTGATGCCCGACAAACTGCGCGGCCTCCTCCAGGCAATCCATTATCAACAACTGCTGCGGCGCGTTGAATGTGACTACACCCAGGTCTTTTTCTGGCGAATTGCGAATAAGGTCTATCACGAGCTCGCGATCGTCTCAGCCTCCGTGCGGTTGGTCTGGTTTTCCCAAACGCCCTCCACTTTGCGATACTCCAGTGCCGGACGGGTTTTGTTGAGGTATTCGCGGTCGGGCAGCAGCCGCAGACGGCCGCCGTAGAAGTACCGGTTGCTGAAGTCGATCAACTCGGGCGACAAGCTGCGGTAGTGCCCCTGCAGATGCACGGTTTTAAGATACCGGCTGCCGAGTTCGAGCAACGAATTCTGCTCAAGGTCCGGATCTTCGCGGTCGTCCTCCCAACGGATCTGGTATAGCTCGTTGGGTTTCAGTTGCATGGAGTCGCCGGCGATGAGCAACTGCCTGCCGCGATACATGGCTGGTATGCCGCGTTCGGAAAAACATTGCGACGCTTCGTCGAAGATCACAAGATCGAACGTTTCTTTCATTTGAAAGACGGCGGAAACCGACTCGGGCGATGCTAGCCAGCACGGAATGAGGCGGAACAATTCGTCTTCATATTCGTGGATGAGCCGGCGCAACGGCCAGATACGCTTCTTCTTGCTGACCTGGTGGTACAAGTCGCGGTAAGTAACGCGGTTTTGCAGCCGGTTGTATTCCAGTTGGTCGTAAACCGTTTCACGCGCACGTTGCAACAGTATCTGCTTGCAAAGTTTCCGCTTCTCTTTTACCAACTGTTGCAGGCTTGACTGCATCTCTTCCATCTTCAGCGACGACACTGATCTCAGAATTGGGTACTTGGTTTCAAGGTGGTCGATCCATGCAAGGCGCAGGCTGTTTTGAAACAACGGTTCAAGCAAGTGGTACTGCCAGGAGCCCACATGGTCGTTGAGCTTGTTGAGTATCGACAGTTCGCTGTTGGACAGGCCGTTTTTCAGGCGGTCAAATTCGCAGAGACTGTCGAAGTCGCGCTTGAGGCTGTTTTGAAATGATGAAAGCAAGTCGGGCGCTTGCGACAGGTGCCGCACCTGGTATGGGGTGAGCCACTGTAGCCATCGCTTGCGGCGCTCGGGCAAGCTTTCGAGCGCGATCAGAATGATCTTTAACACGCCGACAAACTCTTCGCGAGACATGCGGTGCGCGTTGATGGTGTCTTTGACCTCGCGTAGCGTGCCGAATATCAACTTGGCGCGCAAGGCGAACTTCTGTTTTTCGAACCACATCCTGATGCTCTCTTCACTACTATCCACAGGAATATTTTCGAGCCACGGTTTCTGACGCAAGGCAGTAAGATGGTGCTCCAGGTTGAGGCGGTTGTCGATGCGCTCTTCCAGCAGCCCGAGGCCGATCTTGTTGTAGGCAAAGCCATTGGCCACGAGCACACGCTTCACCCAAAAACGATGGGGCGAGAAAAACTCCCAGCGAATACGGCTTACGAAGCTCCGCCTGGCTGTCATGCGTGCCTGCAACGCCTCCTGGAATTTGCCCAGTTGGTCGGATGGTAATGTAGGTTCGGGTCCGCTTCCTTTAAAACAATTCAGGATCACACGTTCGGTGTTAGCGAGCCACAGCATGCTGGTTTCCGAATCGCGTTCGTCGACCATGTTCTGGAAGTACAAGTAAGTAGTCTCGTCTTGCAGCAACGTGATGAGTCCCAGCATTTCTTCCTCCCGCGCTATGAGCGACTCGGCATCTTCAAGGGTCAGCTCCAACGGCAGGTGGAGAGCCAGTGTGGCCTTCACATTTTCGAGGAACGCCGGAATTTCGTTCAATACGTCTACGATGATCTTCTGGTCTTGCAGGGTGAGCTCCGCAAAAGACCGGCGATCGCGCCACGGGTATGAATCTGCGTCGAATATCTGCGCGTAGTTGGCGAAGCTCTTCAACTTGCGGGCAAACTCGCTCAGCTTATCGAAGGTCAGGTACTGATACTCTTGTTTGATATTTACCGCGTCGCGATATGGATCGGATGTGAGATACAATTCCTTAGCGCTGATGCCGCACTCCTTGTCGTCGAAGAGCTGATGCCGGAACTCGTCGAGTTCCTCCACAAGCTGATCGATGGTGCGACAGACAGCGAAGAAACGGCGCTCGGTTTGAATACTGTCGATCGACCGGTTGCGGGCCTTGTAGTCTTCAATCAAGTCGATTTGCCTTGCTATTTTATCAAAGATCTGACGCCGGTCGTTGCGGAAGTCATGCACAAGGCCGAGAAAATCACCCAATTCAATTTCCTTCAACCTGCTGTACACCACATCGAGGGCGGCACGCTTCTGGCAAACGAGCAGCACGCGCTTGCCGGCGGCCATCGCGTCGGCCATCAGGTTGGCAACCAACTGCGACTTGCCAGTTCCGGGCGGGCCTTGCACGACAATGGAGTGACCGCTCTTAACTGCGCGAATGGCTTGCTCCTGGTACGCATCGAGCTTGAACGGCGTAAATACGCGTTCCTCCCGTATTACCTGGGGTGCAGCGTCGGCCGGCGCCGTGGCGCCGTCGTGGCTCGCGCTTCGATGCATGAAGAATTGCTCGATATCTTGAATGGTGTCCTCCTCTATCAACTGCACATAGTCGGGCACCAGGTGGGAGCTTGCCTGTGGAAAGATGCCGAGCGACGCTTCCGGATATAACTTGATCTCGCCGTTTTTATGTGCAGCGTCGAAGTCATCTTTCTTGAAAGATTCAAATGCCGTAAGCTCATCGCGAAAAATATCGGGATTGAAATTGATCTCGATCTTGTCTTTCAGCAATTGGTATATCTCTGTCCGAAAAACCGTACTGTCGTTGCTCAGGTCGTCGAAGCTCAGGTCCAGCAAACTTTCGTCGAGCGCAACCTTGTTGTAATACGCGTAAGCCAGCAGAAAAGACTTGTTGAAGGTAATGCCGGCATCGGGCCTGGGCTGCAAGTACCAATGGTTGCTCTGCACTTCGAGCCGAACCGGAAAAAACAAGAGCGGCGCGCGCACCAGGGTGCCATCGGAAAATTTCCGCGGATGATCGGCCAGCCCACGTGCAGGTCGTTGGAGCCGCGCTCCTCAAAAATAAAGCGATCGATGCGCTGCAGGCGTTTTAAGCTTGCGGCTCACATCGTTGTTGGCCTCCATCCTGCTGTCGAGCACCGGGCATATTTTCCTGCCTTTGCCGGCGATAAGTGCTTTGATCACTTCAAACGATCGTTCACCACCCAGGAAACTTACCTCATGCAAGTCCATCAACTGATCGGATGCAAGACGCAACAGCAACATCGACCGGTTGTTGCCGGCAAGGTTCGTAAGCTTCCGCAAATACGATTGTAATATGTATTTAGTCTGACTTGTCAAAATCCGGATGATTTAAGGTGACACGCCGGTGCTCACGTAAGGCGATATCTTGTCGTAAAGTTCATCAGTTACCACAACCACGTTGCGAAGCTCTTCAATGTGGCTGAAAAAGCCATGCTGAAATCGGTAAGCGACAATTGCCTTTGCCACGGAGCCCGAAATATAGGGATGAGCGGACAACACGGCCACCGTCGCGGTGTTCAAATTAATTTTTGCCGGCTCGTACCGGTCCACCACAAAGGCCAGTGACAACACGCTACGCGCAACTGCCGAGTCGAGGCCGTACACTTCGTACAGTTGTTCACTTTTTACGAAGCCGCCCAGCTTGTCGCGGTACTTGACGATGCGCCTGGCGAGCACCGGCCCGATTCCATTGATCCGGATAAATGCAGTTGTGTCGGCCGTATTCATATCGAAACGCGTAAGGTTGGTTTGCCGGTGTTGTACGTTTTTATCTTTCTGTACCTCAACGGGTATCTGAATATACTTTTTTATTCCCTGGAAAAACGAAGAGTCCATTCCATAGATTTTACCAAGATCATCTTTTGTTTTGAACACGCCGCCTTTCTGCCTGTATCGTTCTATGCGGCGCACAACACCCTTCTCAAAACCGAGCAGCGCAAGCGATTCGGGCGTTGCAGTATTGGGATTGAAATGAAAGCCATGCCTTTGCGAAGATTCGGACGGTCCGTGGAACCGGTTCTTCAGGGTATTCC
>JAAURZ010000171.1 GCA_012031955.1 Bacteroidia bacterium | reverse complement strand
TGCCAAGATGACCCACTCGTTGCGCAAGCTGGAGAGCTTCATAAAAGACATCACCGACTACGCGAAAAATAAGCGTCAGCAGCTCAAGATAGAGAAGATCGGCGTGGAGCAGATGTTTGTAGAGACGCTCGACGGTCTTCGCTTTCTCCCCCATTTCGACAGGGTGACAGTGCAACTGGAGGTAAGCGGAACGTCGCTGTACACAGACCGGACGCGACTCGAAATCATTTTGAAAAATCTGCTATCGAACGCCTACCGCTACATGGACTACAGCAAGACGCAGTCGACGATTAAAATTGAAGCAAAGGTGAATGACGATTATGGCCGGATCAAAATCACGGATAACGGGATAGGTATAGACTCGCGCCATGTACCCAAGATATTCAACATGTTTTATCGCGCCGTGGAGCATTCACAAGGAACAGGCATCGGCTTGTTCCTCGTGAAGGAATCTGTGAAGATGTTGCGTGGTAAAATTTCGGTAAAGTCGTCGCTTGGCGAATGGACAGTGTTCTACTTTACCGTTCCTAATTTAAGGAAGGGTCTCGAAAATATACCCGAAAGCGAGGCGGTTATAGTCGACGCTGAATTGCACTAAGCGGCAACCTGCTTGTGCGCTTTGAGCTCCGACTTAGGCTTCTTCTCCACTTTCTTTTTCAATTTCTTCTCCAACCTGGCAGCCTGCTTATCCTGACGCTTCGCCTCTTTCTTCACATTGGCGGATATTTTTTTCGTGGCTTTCTTTAATGCCTTTTTGGTTTTCTTGGAGGGCTCTTTTATTTCCAGTTTGGTCAATGCGTCATTTACGGCGCCATCGACTGTAGAGCGAATCTCCTTCTTTGTCAACTTTTTCATGCAGTGGTTGTTTAAGCGAGAGTCAAATCTAAGTGATGTTATTCAAATGTTAAACACCTTTACAAAAACTTAACATTAGAAACACTAAACCCGCATAGGAGCACCCAAATCCTCTATTTCGGGCCAAATATAGTCGTCACACCTTCTTGCCATCCAAGCCCGCGCTCATCTGATCGACCGGGATCCAAAACCTGGCTTGTTTACCATTAGTCAACATCTACTGCTTCGATCGATATTTTTTTAACACTTGCGGTCATTGCTATCTCCTGCCGCATGCTCGCATAACCATGGTGTAATGCTGCGACGTAAACATCACGTCGTAGATAATGGCCAGTTAAAAAACACTTCGCAAGTGTTAGTGACAATTTGTAAAACCATTTCGTTGTGAACAGGACCTTTTTTTATCTCGTATTTTTTATTTCCTGTCGTCCGTCGCCTTTTCACAACCCGGCGGCAAAACGGAAAACGTTATTGTGATTACGCTCGACGGATTCCGGTGGCAGGAGTTGTTCAATGGGGCCGATTCGGCTTTCCTGTTCCACAAGGACCTTGTTCACGACAACCGTGTAGCTAAACAATTTTGGGACACAGACCCGGTTGTCGACGGGAAAACTACTGCCGTTCTTCTGGCAGACCATCGGCAGGCAAGGCCAGTTGTATGGCAACCGCGCTTACGGCAACAAAGTGGATTGCGACAATCCGCACTGGTTCTCTTACCCCGGCTATAGTGAGATGTTGGTTGGCTTTGCTGACCGCAAGATCAATTCGAACCGACGTGAGGAAAATCCACACCAAACGATACTCAGCTTTATTCATCAAAAGCCGGAGTTCAGAAATAAGGTTGCTGTGTTCTCCACGTGGGGCACTATTCCCTACATCGCACAAAGTTTCACTTCGGGCATGCATGCCAATGCCGGCCACGACCTTGCAGCGGGCGATTCGCTTACGGCGGAAGAACGATTCCTCAACACGCTGCAAACGTTCATGCCCAACCCGAACGGCGAGCGATATGACGCCTTCACCTTCTTCTACGCGCTGGAATACATGAAGAGAGAACGTCCGCGGGTGGTTTACATCAGCTTCGATGAAACGGACCAGCACGGACACGGCGCCCGATACGACCAGTATCTTCTGTCGGCCCATCGCACAGACCAAATGATCGCGCTGCTTTGGCAGGAATTGGCGACGATGGATTTTTACAAAGACAACACGACCCTTATCATCACTACCGATCACGGTCGAGGCAAGGGTGGTGTGAGGTCGTTTAAGAAACACGGGCGCCTTTTCTTCGGCTCAGGTCAAACGTGGATGGCAGTGCTGGGGCCCGACACGCCACCATCCGGCGAAGTTAAAACCAGAGCCCGCCTCTATCAGTGCCAGCTCGCGCAAACGATCGCGGCATTCCTGGGTGTCACTTACTTCAATACCCGGCCCGTCGGCGATGTGATTCAAACAATGTTGTACCCACCCGAGTCGGCACGCACATTATCAGAGTGACACATTAATCTTGTATTACCCCTGCCGTTATATTATTCATAAAACATTAACCAGACTCTTGGTACGCGACGCGCCTTAATTGCTTGGTTTGCGATTTGCTTTTGGGAAATTATGTTGCGCAAACTTTCCACCCGCAAGGCGTATGCGTGGGTGACTCCTTTACTGATTGCAGTGCTTGCTCTTGCTTATGTGCGTGGACTATTTGTTCCACTCATGCACAACGACAGCGCTCACCATGCTAACATCGCGGTACACATGGTTAACACCGGCGACTACTGTTCACTCGTCGACCGTGGCACCGACTACCTCGACAAGCCACACTTCCTGTTCTGGTCGGCGGCATTCTGGTTTAATTTGCTGGGTGTCACGCCACTGTCTTACAAACTCACGTCGTTTCTTTTTTCATTGCTGGCGCTCGTTGCTACTTACAAGCTTGCGCGGCTATTATATAATCGCCGCACCGCGGTGGCATCGGTAGTTGTGCTGGCCACATCATTTGCCTTCGCGCTCGGCAACAACGATGTGCGCATGGATGCGATTCTTACAGCCTGCATCATCGTGGCGTCGTGGCAGTTGATTCTGCTTTTTGAACGCTTTCACTGGACGTCGCTTCTGATCTCGGCGGCGGCGCTAGCCACGGGCTTTTCAACCAAGGGCATGATTGGCGTAGTCATTCCTTGCACGGCATTGTTCTTTCACGTGCTTCAACACCGCGGGTGGCGTGGCTTGCTCGCCTGGCAGTGGCCTGTGGTGGCGGCCCTGACCCTGCTATTTATCATCCCGGTTTTATATTGTTACCACTTGCAATTCGACCTGCACCCGGAAAAGATCATACGCGGATCCAGCGGACACTCGGGTGTAAAATTCATTCTGCTCGGTCAAAGCGTCGAGCGCTTTCAGGGTGAGCGCTGGGGCGATACGGCGAAGAACAACTACTTCTTTTTTATCGGCACATTTGCCTGGGCTTTTCTGCCATGGAGCCTGTTGGCTTTTTCGGCCTGGTGGCGGCGTCTCAAGCACATGCTCAAGTACGACTTCAAGGACCGGTCGCTGGAGGCTGTCACCTTTTGCACCACTACGGCCGTTCTTCGTGCTGTTTTCGTTCTCGGCGTTCAAGTTGCCGCACTATATTAATGTGTTGCTGCCGTTCTTTGCCATCATGACTGCCGGCGCCATTACTTCGGCCAAGTTGCGTACGCTGCGGGAATACATGCTTACGCAAAAGATACTTGGCGCACTGGTCGTGGTCTTGTTCGGGGTTATTCACATCTGGGCATTTCCTATCGTCAATCCGTGGGTAATTGCCGTATCGGTACTGTTGTTCCTGCTCATCGTGTTGATGATGGCCGCACCGGGCGCGCGCATGCGACAGGTTGTCTGCTTATCCGCCGCATTGGGTGTTTGGATTATCTTCAGCCTCAACTTCAGCTACTACCCGCAGTTGCTCGGCTACCAGGCCGGGTTGCCGCTGGCTGCTGCGATTAACCATGAAAAGGAGGCCCCGGTTGCCTATGTGGTGGGTGGCGAAAGATGCAACGACCTTGACTTTGCGCTGGGCGTCAACGTGCCGGCATTTACGCCTACTGAAATTGAACAGGCTGCCAGGCCCTTCTTTGTCGTGACCGGCAACAAAGGATTGCACATGCTAACGCAAAACGGACTGCACTATACGAAGCTGGCCGAGGCAGCCGATTTTAAAGTTTCAAAATTCCGGTATTCCTTCTTCAACCCGGCGACTCGCGATAGCATGCTCGAAAAAATCTATTTGCTGGAAATCCATTGATCACTACATTTCGTAAATGCACGCTGAAAGGAAAACCAGAATGACATTAACCACCAATGAACCCGCGCCGCTCTTCAACCTGTTCGACGTGAACGACCGGCCGGTGAACCTTGAATCCCATAGAGACCGCCGTGTGCTGATTGCCTTCTTCCGCCATGCAGGCTGCCCGTTTTGCAACTTGCGGGTGCATAATTTGCAAAAGGCACACCTCGAACTGCAAGGCGCCGGACTCGACATGATCTTTTTCTTCGAATCAAAAAAGCAGGTCATTCTCAGGTCCACCTTTCATGAGGGTGTATCGCCCATCCCGATCATTTCCGACCCGGAAAAGCAGTGGTACGACGCTTACGGCCTGGAGGAGTCGGGATATAAGTCAGCGATCAGCCACCTTACATCCTTTGTTCCCACGGTGATAAAGGCGAAGGCCCGGGGCCTGCCTGTACACATGATGAAGGACGGCGAGTCGATAAGCACCATGCCCGCCGAATTTCTTGTCGACCGCGGGCTTGTTATCAAAAAGTACACTACTCCCAGCACCTGAACGACCGCATTGATATCGAGGAGATACTCGCCTTCGCGCGCACGGGAAAGGTAGTAGAATAAACCGATTGAATCTACCAGGTGGTAGGGCGGATATTTTTGGCCGCACGCAAGATGTCGCGCCGGCTTATTTGCCCGATCAATGTACCATTCTCCACAACGGGCAACCGGCGCACCGGTGTGTTGAGGAACTCGTTCGCCGCCGCCACCACATCGCTGTCGGGCGAGAGCGTTTTCACATCGCGCGTCATGTAGTCTTCAACCTTGCGAGCACCCGACGGCAGGTTGTGGTATGCTTGCTCGACAATTATACGAAGACAGTCTTTTTCGGAAATGATCCCGACAAGTTTGCGGTTTTCATTGAGTACAGGCGCCTCCGGATATTCTTTTTTCGATAATGATGTCGATGACTTCCTCAATGCTTTGCTCGGGCCTGAAGGTGATCAGATTCTTGAGTTGCACCATGTAGTTGGTCACCGGTTCGTAGCCCGGCTTCTGGGTATTGGTCGCGAAGTTGGGTTTGAAGTTCATGGCAATAGCAAGGTGGTTTAGGGTTATCAGAAAGATAACATAAAATCGCCACAGTACAAAGTCAGCAATCGAATGAACGACCTCGCTGGAGGTCATTTTGCACGCTAGCGCATCATCAGAATCTTGCTTGCCGACTCCACCGATTCGCTGTATCGTTCGATTGCTTGCGCTGCAAGCACGATCTGTTCCTGCGCCTCGGTCCACGCGCGCTGCTCAATGGCTTCGCGTATGCCTGGCAGTGTCTTTACGCCATAGCCAGTGTAGAACCCTGGCGCATAGATCGTGTGCCTGTACCACGGACGCGTGGCAGCCCCTCGGGGTTCAGCAACTTTTGCTCGGCCTGAAAAAGCAATGCATTAAGCCTGTCGATGTTCGTGTTGGGTTTCGGATTTGCCTGCTGCAGCTCGCCGAAGGTTTCGCATGCTTTCTCGAGGCGGGCCATCGCATTTTGCAGCGACGAGAAATCGAAGTAGGGTACCGGGTCTTTGCCGGTGGGTGGAATGTATTTCTCGGTAGGGTCGGCTGCATAGATGTAGCGCTTTTCGGCCACCATGTCATTCTCCACCTCCGTCGTCTCGCGCATGTTGTCGGCGAGTGCGATCACTTCCGTGAGGTAGCCCTTTGCTGTTTTGAAAAAGTCGTTGAACTGAAACGGCAACACCGCTGCGTTGGCCAGTCGCATGGTGGCACGACCGGCTACCTTGGCGAGCGCCACGCCATGATGGATGGCTT
>JAAURZ010000170.1 GCA_012031955.1 Bacteroidia bacterium | reverse complement strand
CAACAAGGTGACCATCGTTATACAGTGACATCGCTACCGGAGGATCAATCGCGGATCAATTCCCGGCAGTCGCTGATCTACCACTTACAACACTACACCACATCGTTTGCTGAAGAGGCCGCATTTGCACCCCTGTTTATCGAGTTGCTCACGCATGCGCATTGTTACCGGCGCGATCATCTGCCTGGCCACATCACGGGCTCTGCATGGATCGTCGACGAACAGAAGAAATGCTGCCTGCTTACTCATCATGCCAAACTTGACCGCTGGCTGCAACCGGGAGGTCATGCCGACGGCGATGAGCACGTGGCGCGTGTAGCATTGCGTGAAGCGGTAGAAGAAACCGGGCTGCAAAATATTATGTTCGGCGATAACGGCATTTTCGACATCGACGTGCATTCGATACCCGAGCGAAATGGGTTTCCTCAACATCTGCACTACGACGTACGATTTGCGATGCGGGCGCGCATGACCGACAAACTGATTGTGACAGTCGAGTCGCACGCGCTCGAATGGATTCCGCTGGACATGCTTGAGCGAATCACCAATCAAAATGATTCTATCCTGCGGATGGCCAAAAAACACTTAGCCGCTGAGTTACTTCGACACGATCAGCACCAGGGCAAACGACAACACCACCATCCAAAACTTGTACTCACTGATTGCATAAATGTTTACATAGCCTAGCTGCATCAGTACCGCCAGCAGTACCACGATTACAGCTATCGCTTTCAGAATAGAACGGGTTTTGTTGCTCATAATTAAGTATGATTTTGCTACAATCTACATTTTTTATTTGTACCATTCATCGAGGCCTTGCGCTGGTTTCCAATTCGAGTCGGGCTCGAAGTAGCTCCACAGCAGGGCAGATACCTTTCGTATCAGCACCCAGCCTTCATTGTTGTGCGCCCAAGTTTGATCTTGCTGATTTTTTGTGATCACGCAAAACACATAGTCGCCGTGCGGCGCATTTACCAGCGCCACTTCGGAGCGTGAGGCGTCAACTGCGCCCTGCTTGGAGGCCACCTGCACGTAAGGCGGTATCTGCGAAAGTGCGTCGTGATCCCAATATATTCGAATGAGGTTTCGGTAAATCCTTTCGCTTGCCCGCGCGCTCACTACCTTGCCGTCTCTGATACGCACCATCAACTCCGCCATCTCGCGCGGCGTCGTCTGGCCCCAGCCGTAACGCTTCCAGTTATCCTGCCTGCCCGGTGTTCTGGAATTCATGCGTGTGCCTTCGAAACCATTTTGTGCAAGCCAGTCGTTGATGGCCGTGCCCGTTCCGGCAAGCGACTGACACCACAGGCTGGCCGTGTTGTCGCTGGTGGTAATCATCAGCATCATTACCTTGCTCAGCGCAATTTGCTCACCTTCCTTCAACGATCCGAGTATATCGTCACCGGCATAGAGCAACGAGTCTTTATAAGTCATGATGGTATCGTATGGAATTTCACCTTTCTCGATCTTATCGAACATTGCGATGGTGATGGGCACCTTTATCATGCTGGCGGTTGGAAAGAGCGTGTCCGCGTTGATGATCGCTGTTTGCCCTGTTTTCAGGTTTCGCACGTAGACACCCGCATCACCATGAAATGGCTTCAGCAATGCATCCAGCTTCTGTTGCAATTTGCTATCGGTTTTTTGTGCGTGACACGGTGGAAAGATGAGAATGAAAAATAAAAGTGAAAAAATTCTCCTCATAAAAGTTACTTTTGCAGTTTGCAGTATGGCCATCATAGGTAAAGATATAAATAAAGCAAAGGAACTCCTTACCGTCGGCGAGTTGGTGGCCATACCTACTGAAACCGTGTACGGCCTTGGGTGGCAACGCGCTTAACCTGACGTCTATCACCCGCATTTTCGAAGTGAAGAATCGCCCGCGGTTTGATCCGCTGATCGTTCACGTGAGCGATCTTGAAGCGGCGGCCGAATATGTCGAAAGTATTCCGGACATGGCGCGCCAGTTGGTCGACCAATTTTGGCCGGGTCCGCTTACGCTCCTGCTTAAACGCAAGCCTATTATCCCCGACCTCGTTACTGCGGGCCTGCCCACTGTGGGTATCCGGTGTCCCGACCATCCGCTTACGCACGCGCTGCTGCAGCAGCTTTCGTTTCCCATCGCCGCACCGAGCGCCAATCCGTTCGGCTATGTAAGCCCAACCACGCCCGAACACGTCGCCGACCAGTTGGGAGACAAGATTCCCTACATACTCGATGGCGGCCCATGCCACGTAGGCATCGAGTCCACCATCATCGGATTTGAATCGGGGTTGCCCATAGTGTATCGCCTGGGCGGGCTGACGATAGAAGCTATCGAGTCGGTTGTTGGCAAAGTATACACCAACGGCCCTTCGTCGTCGAACCCTGTTGCGCCGGGGCAGCTTCAGCAACATTATTCACCATCCACCAAGATCGTAATCGGCAACATAGAGGAACTGCTAATGGAACACGCCAACGAGCAGGTTGCCGTGTTGTCTTTCCAAAAAAGTTACCCTGTCAAACACCAGCAGGTGCTCTCACTCACGGGCAACCTCGACGAAGCTGCGCAACATCTCTTCGCGGCCATGCGCACACTCGACAAGCTTTCTGTATCACTCATATTGACGGAGCAGGTACCCAACCACGGCCTGGGCAGGGCCATAAACGATCGGCTCCAGCGTGCCGCCGCCCGCCGACCTTAATTTTTTCTTTCCGGCTACTGTCGTCTTCCTATCTTTTCCTTTTCTTTATAATCTCTCAGAGCCAAACATGTAAAGCATGGAAAAACCAAGAAAGTGCTGGTGCTTACCGGCGGTGGCGATTGCCCCGGCCTAAATGCGGTTATACGTGGTATCGCCAAGCGTGCCCGGCGCGAAAAGGAATGGGAAGTCTATGGCAGCATCGAAGCCTTCAACGGGGTACTGAACGAAACGCAGGAAATTGTAAAGCTCACATCAAAACTAACGGCGGGCATACACGTAAAGGGCGGTACTATACTCAAGACAACGAACAAGGGCAATCCAATCAAGTTCCCTCGCGTGCAGGCCGATGGCACTGTCGCTTTTATAGACCGCTCGGACGAGTTGGTGGCCAAACTCAGAGAACTGAATTTCGACGCTGTCATCAACATCGGTGGTGATGGCTCGCAGAAAATATCGAAGGTGCTTTTCGACAAGGGCCTGCCGATAATCGGCGTGCCGAAGACCATCGACAACGACCTTTCGGCAACAGACATGACGTTTGGATTTCAAACCGCTGTACAAATCGCCACCGATAGTTTCGACAAACTAGTAACAACTGCCGAGAGTCATCACCGCGTGATGATCATGGAAGTGATGGGGCGCGATGCCGGATGGATTGCTTTGCACACGGCCATAGCCGGCGGCGCAGAGATTTGTCTCATACCTGAAATACCTTACGATATCAACAAAGTATTGAAGCGAATAGAGTTGCGTTACAAACGTGGCCGTGGATTCGCAAACATCGTGATTGCGGAGGGTGCACGCCCAAAGGAAGGAAGCATTGTATCAAGTAAGGGCGACAAGGGTTCGGAACACGTACGCCTGGGCGGAGTAGCCTATCAACTGTCGCAACAGCTTAAGGACGCGGGCTGCAAAGCGGAGATACGCGAGACGGTGCTGGGCCATGTGCAGCGGGGCGGTACGCCTACGGCTTTCGACCGGGTGCTGGCGACGCTATTCGGGGTTAAAGCATTTGAACTCGTGCTGGAAGGCGGATTCGGCCAGATGGTTTCACTACGCAATAACCGCATCACGTCAGTATCGCTGGAGGAGGCAACCAGGGACTATCATTTTGTAAATGCCAAAGACTACCTCGTAACGGCGGCAAAGGGACTTAACATCAGCTTCGGAGATTAACCGCCACGGCACTACAAACGATTGTATCAGTGTCAAATCCTCGATTCCGGTTTTTGCCATTTTTGCCTAGCAGAAACCGCTAAAACAGTTAGTTTTGCTTTCCTAAAAAACGATTCTATGAAGACCATTCATGACATCAACTTCAGTGGAAAACGCGCACTTATAAGAGTGGACTTCAACGTGCCCCTCGACAAAAGTTACAACGTAACCGACGACAACCGCATAAGCGCTACGATACCAACGCTCAAGAAAATTCTGGCCAACGGCGGCAGTTGCATACTGATGTCGCACCTCGGCCGGCCGAAAGAGGGGCCCGAAGAAAAGTATTCGCTCAAGCATACCATCAAGACAACTGAAAAGCTTCTCGGTACTTCCATAAAGTTCGTCGACGATTGCATCAGCGACGATGCTTTTGCACAGTCTGCAGCACTGAAACCAGGCGAAGTGCTGCTGCTTGAAAACCTGCGCTTCTACAAGCAAGAAGAAAAAGGAGACAAAGATTTTGCAGAAAAATTATCAAAGCATGGCGACATTTATGTGAACGATGCGTTCGGCACGGCTCACCGCGCGCACGCTTCCACTACCATCGTAGCACAGTTCTTCAGTACAAAGTGTGCAGGACTGGTGATGGCCGCGGAACTCGACAATGCGAAAAAGGTGATGGAAAACGCAGCCAGACCTTTTACTGCTATCATGGGCGGTGCAAAAATCTCCGACAAGATTCTCATCATTGAACGCCTTCTCGACAAGGTTGACAACCTCATCATCGGCGGCGGCATGGCGTATACTTTCTTTAAAGCGCTGGGCGGTTCTGTCGGCAAATCACTTGTGGAGGAAGACAAACTTGATCTCGCCAAAGAACTGATCGCGAAAGCAAAACAGAAAGGCGTTGACCTTCAACTCCCGATCGACTCGGTAATCGCCGACAAATTTGACAACGACGCTGATACAGATATCGCCAATAACAACGCAATCAAAGACGGCTGGATGGGTCTCGATATCGGACCGCAGGCTACGGAGGTTTTTTCTAGCGTGGTCAAATCCTCGAAGACCATTTTATGGAACGGCCCGATGGGTGTGTTTGAAATGGAGAACTTTGCGAAGGGCACCAAAAGATTGCAGAAGCGGTGGTTGCCGCTACAGCATCGGGTGGCTTCTCATTGATCGGCGGCGGCGATTCGGCGGCAGCCGTAAGCCAGTTGGGCTTTAGCGACAGGGTCAGCTATGTGTCTACCGGTGGCGGCGCGCTTCTCGAGTATTTTGAAGGTAAAGTGCTGCCCGGCGTGAAAGCCTTAGATTAAAAAATTCAACTGAACCTTCAGTAAGAGATGAGTAAAGTTGCATGAGATTCAATCGCGCAATACGTTGGAATGTTTGTGGCTCAGCGCCAACCCAAAACTCCGGGAAGTCCGGAGTTAAAAGTGTACTTCAATTGTGCCTGAATGGTGTGTGACAGTATCAAGACCAGACTGAGGGCGATGCATTTTCTAAATTTCAGGGGCCGGATTGTTTGATCCATAGTTTCACGGAGGTTAGTTGGTACAAGTGCAATATCAACATAGCGCAACCCGGCCTTCGCATTCTGTCTGCCGGCGGATTGCAGTCAACTTGCTAACTGAAACTATAGGTAATTACAACCAGACTTGGTTAAGAGGGCATGACTTCTGCACAAGGTAGGACATGAATTGCGGATTCTCTTAGTTGGCCATCGAATTGATATTCATGTTTCGCGAAAAAAGATTTCACATTTGAGGCGGAGGTATACTTTTTTGTGATACAACACTTCGAATTGATTTACGACCCGCCCGGTGCAAAAAAAAAAGAGGCCACCGGTAAACCGGCGGCCTCACCCCATATACTAAGACTCAGCGTCAAAGCACGGCACGAAGCCGCCCCTTAACCTCGCGGAACTTAGTGTCTACAATTTCAAGCGTGGCCCCGGCATCGTTTCTCACCCCTTCCCAATCCTGCTCGGATGCCGATTTCACACGGTCCATGGAGTTCTGAAGTCGTTCGTAGTGATTACGAAGTTCGCCACGGGCCTCCACCAACCGTGCCCTGGCCTGCAATGAAAGGGCGGTGTTCTCATTTTCAAGTTC
>JAAURZ010000169.1 GCA_012031955.1 Bacteroidia bacterium | reverse complement strand
GAACGGTCCACCAAGGCCACATGACCCACCAGTTCGCCGTTTAGACGCCTGAGGTGGCGCTTCAGTTTCTCCTGTGCACCCAGCCACATGTTGCGGCAGCCGAGCACCGTCACGATTTTTTTTCCTCCAATGATGGCCTGCGCCGCCTCCGACTGCAGCCACGAACTCACCGGGCGCGATGGCGTAAGGAACCAGGGCTGGTACCCAAGTATGACGAGGTCGAAATGGTCGTACGCATGCGACGAAGTGGGTTCGAGTGGCAGGGGTACTTGTGAAAAGGTTTCCGGAAACGCGTTGAAGAACGTAAAGCCCGACCAGGGGAACGGGAACTGCTGCCTGGGCACGATGGGCTCGAAGGTAACGGAGTCGCCGGCCTCAACGAAGGGCTTTACAATAGAATCCAGAATATCGCGCAGTTGGCCGGACTGCGTGTAATAGAGGACCAGGATTTTTTTCATTTCGGGTTTAGGGAAATTACAAGGCGCAATTATAGTGATTTTTTGCGACGTAACTGACGGGCTGGCTACCTGACAGAACTGAGCAACCGGACACCGGTCTCGCCCAGGTGCTTCACCAATATATGCTTGTAATCGCCAGACGTGGTGTACCCGCCGTCGGCGGCGAAGAACTCGTCGAGGACGGCGCCCCAGTCGCTCGAAAGAGGGAGCACAAAACCGAACTGCTCGGCGGCTTTGTCGCCCGCGGGGTGTCGCTTTATTGCCTTGCGCTGCTTCACGGCATCGAGGTAAAAGGCAAGGTCGAGATAGGCAAAGGCGTTCGCATCGGTCAGGATTTTTTCCATGGTCTCCTGGCTTGAGCCGGTGTAGGAAATCTTCATGGCCGGAAAATACTTGCTCTTCAATTCGTCGGTGCGTTTTTCATTCAGCGTGCCTTTGGCCGTGTAGGCAGTGAGGCCTGCAAAGCCGGTACTCATGTCCTCCAACTTCACGAGTGTGCCCACGCGGTTTTGCGTGATGAGCACGGCAAAGTTGGTAATAAACGGCGGGCTGAATTTAATCTCCTTCTTGCGCTCTTCTGTGATGGTAATATTTCCCAGGCCGATCACACCTCCGCTCGAAGCTTTCACCTTATCGTACATGCCGCGAAAGCTGGAGCCGTCGCCCACGTAGTTCACCTGCACGGCAATGCCCTTCTCATCTTTAAGCCAGGTAGTGAAGTCTTTCATGATGTCGACACAAATGCCGGTGAGGTTGCCGGCGTTGTCTTTGTAGACAAAACCAGGCGTTTCAACATAGGCCAGGGAGAGCATACCTTTTTTCGATGCCGAAACCTTGGACCACGGGTCGCCTGTATACTGCGCCCAGGCGCTACCGCAAACGAGTACGAAGAGAAATGAAGTCAAATTCTTTTTCATGATTGCCTACTTTATGTTTCGAGTATACCAACATGAATTGAAAAAATCCGGATGAAGTAATATTGAGGTGACATTATTCTTCATTTGGGCGAAAATCACCATGAAAGTTTTTCTTTCTTCAAAATGAGTCAATACCACGCCTGCAGTCGTCCGTGGCGCGGGCCTTCGCATTCATTGCCGACGCATAATTTAATCCAGACTTCATGTCCATCGATTGGATTTCCACGATCATTTGTTTAGTCATGGCCATGGCCTCTGTTGAATTCCTGTTCACCAGCACTTGGGCCAGCGACTCGACTTCAGCGGCCAACAAACTACCGTCTACTACCTTGGTGATGAGACCCGCCTGCTGCGCGTCGGCGGCACTGATGAGTTCGCCCGACAGCAACAGTTGCCTTGCTCTCGCCTCCCCTATTTTCCTTATCAGGAAGAACATCACGATGGCGGGAATAAAACCGATTCTTACTTCGGTGTAACCGAATTTCGCTTCAGCGGCTGCGATGCAAAAATCACAAACCGTGGCCAGTCCGCAACCTCCGGCCAGGGCATGCCCTTGCACTTGCGCGATCACTACTTTGCCGAGTGTGTAGATAATTTCAAACAACTCCTTCAGGTGGTCCGAGTCTTTGCGATTTTCGTCTTCCGAAAAATTTTCGCAACATGTTGCAGGTACTGAAGGTCGGCACCGGCACAAAAAGCCTCGCCGTTGGCTTTGAGCACAACAACTTTCACATCCTTGTTGGCGCCGGCGGACTTGAATGCCGATTTCAATTCCGCGACGAGCTCATGGCTGAGTGCGTTTCTTTTTTCGGGGCGATTCAATGTTATTGTTGCCACCCGGCTGGCTGTTTCGTACGTGATCCACTTCATCGACTATATGGTTAAGGTAAAAGCGCCTGCTTTGCGTACCGAATGTATTTTCGCGTTGCCTGCTTGGCGCTCGGTATTCGCAATGTATTGGTAAGAATTGCTGCCGTCGAACACCAGCATTTCAAAAGAAATCTTCCGCTGAAGTCGTTTCACATCTTTGAGGGCATTGTGCGAAACGATCACCACGTCGTAGCTGCCTGACGATGGTAATTGATGATTCTCATCAAAGAGGTGTAATATTTTTTGTCCGCCGATGGTCGCCACACACGCGCCTCCCCCCTGGCTCACAAAAGGCTGCTCGGTTAAAGGCAATACCTCCCGCACATAGTGGGCCCTGCGGTTTGGCAAAACGTTTCGAATGATCTTGCTCGTCTGCGCAGACAGGGCTGTGTCCATATAGGTGTAACAACGGCCATCGCGCACAATATCCAGCACGGCGTAACGGGGAATGTCGTACACCGTTACGTGTGTTTCCCGCGACATGTTCCAGTACTGGTACCATTGCAATGCCGAAAATGCGGTGAGTGAAAGCACGCCGGCGAGCAGGTACTGAAATTTTCTGAAATGAAACAGTGCGATGAAGCTGAACAGCGTGAGAAACAGCAACAGGCACTGGGCTACCGATATGTCGGGCACTTCCATCACACTGAAAGGCAACATCTCCAGGTGAAAGACGACGGCGTTCATAAATTGAATAACCTGTTCCAGCAGCCAGCCCAACACGGCCGCTGCCGGACCGAATGAACTTACGGCGAGCAACAGAAGTCCGCCCACAAGCACGAGAAATGATGCAGGTATCACCAACAGGTTGGCAAGCATGAAGTAAACAGGAAACTGGTGGAAGTAGTACAGCCCCAGCGGCACGGTGGCAAGTTGCGCCGACATGGACACGCTCGTCATTTCCCATGCCTTGCGCGCGGCCCACGACGAGGGTTCAACGAGCCGATGAACGCGGGGATGAATATACACGATGCCGGCCACCGCCAGGTATGAGAGCTGAAAACCAACCGACATGAACATAAGCGGATCTATGCACAACAGCACAAAGGCTGACACGGCAAGTGTGTTGTAAACGTTGGAGCTTCTGTCCATCATCTTTCCAACGGCCAGCAGTGAAAACATGGTTGCCGCGCGCATGACTGACGGCGAGAGTCCGGTGACCATGGCGTAAAACCACAATGCGGCCAGGCTTATGATGCCGATCCAAAGCTTGCCGTGTTTCAGCCTCTTGAACGGCGCGGCAATTGCCAGTATGATCATGTAAAGAATTCCGACGTGCAACCCCGACACGGCCAGCACGTGCAATACGCCGGTGGCTGAAAAAGCGCTCATCAAATCCTGATCGACCTCGTCAGTAACGCCGATTACCAGCGCCAGCGCGATGGCACGTTCCTGATCACCTTCTATGAATTTCGACAGCGTTCTTTGGCAATACATCCTCGCCTGGTACGCCGCCATCGTGAGACCGGGCTGTCCGTGACTCAACAACACAATGTCTTGCTGACTGACAAACTGCTGGTGAAAAATATTCTTGAACGACAGGTATTTCCGGTAGTCGAATGCATTTGGGTTGGCCGGCGCCTTCACTGGGGCAGGCATGCCTTTGACAAGAAGGCGATCGCCGTAAGCAAATTGCACCCGCTCGGCAGTGTGTGGAACGGAAACGTTCACTTTTCCTTCCACGCCTTGCCAACCCGCACTTGTTTTTACCCTCACAATCTCTCCCTCCAGCAACCATACCGTCGGCTTTTGCCGTGGGAAACCAGTCAGCTTCAGCTCGTAGGCGTCTATTTCTCCCTCGATGTTAGTAATGTGGTGTTTGGAGTTGGTTTCAAGGCGCAGGCAGGTGTACCCGTACCCGGTAAAAACCAGGAAGAGGAGTGCCAGCCATCCGGTGTTATGCCTGGCCGGCCGGTTGCTGCCAAGGTACCATAACAGCAGGTACGTGACGCCCAACGCGGCCATCACTGTCGCCACGAGGAGCGTGCCTACCGGCAGTGGCATGACCACTGCGAGGGTGATGCCGGCAGCAAATGACAGGGTTAACCTGACGAACGCGTAGGGCAGCCATCGAAACATGACCCAATATAGGTATTCGCATGCTAAGGGTAATCAGGGCTGGCGCGCCGGCAGGCTGCCGTCGGCCGACTTGTTGGCGTCTTTTCCATACGCGTCAATAATCTCGCGCACGAGGCGGTGCCGCACCACATCTTTTTCGCTTAGTTGCACGAAGCCAATGCCATCCACGTCTTTCAGAATTCGCACGGCTTCGCGCAAGCCCGACCGCTGGTTGGCGGGCAGATCTACTTGAGACGTGTCGCCTGTCACAATCATCTTGGAGTCGGGGCCCATGCGTGTGAGGAACATTTTCATTTGCATGGGTGTCGTATTCTGCGCTTCGTCGAGCAAGATGAACGCGTTGTTGAGCGTGCGTCCGCGCATATAGGCCAGGGGCGCGATTTCAATTATTTCGCGCTCCATATAAAAGCGAAGTTTCTCATGCGGAATGATGTCGTTCAGCGCGTCGTAAATAGGCCGCAGGTAAGGGTCAATTTTTTCTTTCAGATCGCCGGGCAGGAAGCCCAGGTTTTCGCCGGCTTCGACGGCGGGCCTGGTGATGATGATCTTCCTTACCAGCTTGTTCTTGAGCGCCCGCACCGCCAGTGCAACGGAGATGTAGGTTTTGCCGGTGCCGGCAGGGCCAAGCGCGAACACGAGGTCGCTCTTCTGCACCAGGCTGACGAGCAGGTGCTGGTTGACGGTCTTGGGCCGGATGGGCGACCCTTTGGTGCCATAAATGATGATGTCTTCCGATGTGCCTTCGCGCTCGGGCAAAATGCTCGACTGCTCGCGGGCAATCAAGGTTTGCACGTTGTCGGGTGTTACCTGGCCATACTTATGGTAGTGCGCGATGAGGCCCTCCAGGATGTCGTCGATTTGAATGATCTCGGAAGTGCTGCCCCGTATTACAATTTGATTGCCTCGTGAAACGATTTTGCTTTTCGGAAATGCGGCGGCAAGCGAGTCGATATTCTTGTTTTCGATGCCCAGAAAATCGATGAGCGATATGTTGTCCAGTGTGACTACTTTTTCTATCAAAGGATTGTTGTACTGTTTCTGTTTTGGGAATTAAAATAGTTACTTTACGAAACAAAAATAATCATTTATCCACTTCGTGCTTGTTATGATCTTCGTTAACAACTAAAAGTGGGAAACCGGTTCACCATCACCCTAAATTCCTGAATGGCCGTCATTACGCTTATTACCGATTCCGGCGAAGCCGACCACTATGTGGCGGCGATCAAAGCACGGATTATGAGCGTAAATCCCGGATTGCAAGTGATTGACATCAGCCACCACATTCCGGCTTGCGACATTGCCCACGCAGCGTTTGTACTCCGGTCTGTCTTCCGCGATTTTCCAAAGGGCACCGTGCACCTCGTGGGTGTGCATGCGGTCGGCAATCGCGGCGACGTGCCCATAGCGCTGAAACTTGAAGAACATTATTTTGTGGGGCCCGACAATGGCCTGCTCGGGCTGGTATCGGAAAAGCCCCATCAAAGCCTGGTTGACCTCAACGCGGTCGCTCCTATCGTGACCACTTTCCCCGAAAGGGACATCCTCGCGGTCGCGGCCGCCAAACTCCGCAAGCGGCGTGGCAATCGCCGAACCTGGGGAAGCCCGTGGCCTACCTTCAAGAAATGACTCGACCGGCAAGGTGAAAGGCCCACCCAAAAAGGCAAAAGTTT
>JAAURZ010000168.1 GCA_012031955.1 Bacteroidia bacterium | reverse complement strand
GAGCGGGAGTTTTCGATGTAACGTAGCGGCGTCTCCCACAGCGTTCCGCCAAGACGACTTTGCGAATGTTCATATTGGAACATGCGGCTGAGTCCGCTTTCCCAGCGAATGCCTCCGTAGGCGCTCGTCATGTTGGATACCGGCGCGCCGGCCTCGGCGGCGGCAAAAATATCGGTGCGTGTTACGAGGTAAGCCGCCTGATAGCCGCCCCAGCTGTGGCCCTGCACGCCAATATGTTGTTCATCTACAAACCCTTGCTCAATCAAGCGTGTAACACCAGGCAGTATGCAGTTGTGCGCACTCTCCCCGGGGAAACCGATCTTGTATACAATGTCGGGCACAAACACAAGGTAGCCGTTACTGGTGTACATGGTGAAATTAATGACCGACCTTATCGGCGCCGTGCATAGTGATTGTACCGGTTGTCGGAATATGTTTCGTAGAAATACACCATCATCGGGTACTTCTTCTTCGGATCAAAGTTTTCGGGCTTGTATAGCAACCCATGCAGCGGAACACCATCGAGTGAAACCCACTGCACCGGGTCAACACTTCCCCATAGATAATTTTTCATTTGTGGGTTCGCGTTGGTTATTTTCCTGGGGCTGCTGAAGGTCATGCCGGAGGCCCACACGTCCGGATATTCCTGAAAATTCTCGCGTGTAAAAATGACTCGATCGGCGGCACGCGCTTTTTCAATTCTGCCGTAGCGATAGTCTCCCATTACAAGTTTCGTGAGCTTGTTATCTTTCAATGAAAGCTTGTAGTAGCCCGACTGTTTGGTGTTGTCGTCAAACGCAACGAGCAACATATCTTTATTGGAGTCGATGAATCGCTCGTCCGGATCGAGCCTTACGTAGCGGAACTCGATTTTACTTTGTCGTCCAATTTTTGTCAGATTTACCGGGTCGTGTTGGTTGGCCGGGTCGAGGGCCCAGATATCGAAGCGGTCATACACAAGCAACAATTTGTCTCCTTCAGTCCAACCGGCATATCCGTATGGCGACGGGTAGTCAGGATGGTCGTCTTCTTCGTCTGCGAAAGACACCGCAAGTTTGTGCGACAGGTTTTCAACCTTGCCGTTACCGATGCTGTAGCTGAACCACGCCGTGTCGGGCAAACTAAACCAGAATGCATAAGAAGCCTTTGGAGAGAGCGAGGCGCGTCCCTTTACCTTTTCAGCAATCGCTTTGTGCGACCCATCCTGCACGTTTACCACGTAGAGGTCGTTGTAGGCACTGATATCCCACGTAGTCATCTTGCGATACTTCACATCCGACTCACCCAGTGCGACGGGTGCATTGCCTTCGTCACCGAGCTCTATACCCGGCAAGTCTTCGTCGGCCAATGCCGTTACCTTGCTCGTGGCCAGGTCTATAACGGAAAGATACGATCGCTTGCGCTCGCTCTCGAGGCGACTGTTTTGCTGTGGATAAATGTAGTCGTCGTCGCCGGTCCAGACCTCCACGTTCACGATTTCTTCTGGTAGCAGGGTTGTGTCTTTTACAGCGGGGATTGGGGCAGCTCCAAAAAACAATTTAGAACCGTCGCGCGAAAACTCAGGTGTAAAATGTTCACTCAGTGTCCAGTCTTTCACCAGCAGCCCTGCCGACTCGTCGGCAATGAGCATAGCCTGTGGTTGTCCTTTTTTCCAATGGTACAGCTTAGGATAGCGGACGAGCGCCTTTGTGGTATCAAGGTCGGCAATAAACGCGGCGTGCAGCCCGTCTTCACTGATGGCGAGCTGTTTGAATTTCTGCTTGTCCTTGCCGGTCATCAGTTGGGTGAGTTTTTCCTCCTTCAGGTCGTACCAGTATACACCAGGTGCCAGCGTGCTGTCGTTGCCGGTTGAGGTGAACATGAGGCCGTGACCATACTCCCCGAAAAGGTAGTCTTTCACAAAACCGAATTGCGTTTCCTTTCCGGACGTAGTGTTTCGCAACACGAGTGTAAAGCCATTGTCGTCGGAATTCTTCTTGACTTTCTTTTTCGGTTTAACAAGTGCCTTTGTCGAGTCGGCCTTGGCGTCTTTTTTGGCGTCAGCCTTCGACTCTTTCACGACGTCGAGTTGATAGGCAATCCAGCCGCCGATTTTCTCAGGCACTTTAAACGAATTCACCGCGGGTATCTTCTCAAGCTTCGCCGTGGCAAGCGTGTATATGCCCAGTGAATCCTTGGGGAGCTCATCCTTTTTCTTTTTCTGCCGACGCAGGTCCTTCACCAGTTTGACCGGAGGTTTGATTTTGAAAACTGCATATTTGTTATCCCAGGTGAGGCGCACATCGGAGGCGCGTGCTACCGAATCTTCCGATGTGCTTTTGAAGTCATAGATCACCAGCTTGCCGTCTCCCTCCTGCGGATTAATAAGGAACCCAGCATAAGCGCCATCGTTGGTTAGTTGCTTGTAAGGAATCTCCTTCCAGCCGTCGTACACGTCGTGGGTAAGGGGTTTCTTTTGCGTCGTGGTGGCGGTAGTCTTGGATTTCCGCTGTGCCGTTGCACCAAAGCAAGAAACCACGAGGAGGATACATAAAAGTTTTCTCATATTGGAAAAGTGTTATCGAAGTTAAAACTAACCAATCAGGCTTCGAATAGAATCGTTTTTGTGATGATTGGCTGTGAACAGGATTTTACAGGAATCGCTACATTTAGTATATGCATACAGACAACACGCAACTCATCGAGAGATTTTACACAAGTTTTCAGGAGCGGGATGTAGAAGGCATGAAATCGTGCTATCATCCCGAAGTTGTCTTTTCGGACGAAGCGTTTCCCAGGCTGGAAGGTGCAAGGGCGGGCGCCATGTGGCACATGCTGCTGTCGGGCGGCGATCGTGCGCCGGAATTGCTCGTCAATTTTACGAAGGTGGCAGCCGACGCCAGCCACGGCAGTTGCCACTGGGAGGCTGTATACACCTTTTCGCTCACCGGCAGAAAAGTGCATAACAAAATAGAAGCATCGTTTGAATTCAGAGACGGCAAAATCTATCGGCATGTAGATCGCTTCAACTTCTGGCGATGGTCACGCATGGCATTGGGCCCAACGGGGTGGCTGCTTGGGTGGAGTGGTTTTTTGAAGCGAAAGGTTCAGCAACAGGCAGCCAGGAGGCTTGACAAGTTTGTGTCCACCCACGCGGAATATCAGCAGTGACGTAAACAATGTGGCGACAGGGGCAACCTTTTAATGTGCCCGCCAGTAAGGCGTATCGAACCGCCCAACTATGGAAATAAAACCCTCGACACGGATAATGTCCGTCGATATTCTACGTGGCCTCGTGATTGTAATCATGGGCCTCGACCATGTGAGGGACTTTTTCTCGCCCACACTTTTTGCTCCCGAAGATCCCACTGTTACTACGCCGGCCTGGTTTTTCACGCGATGGATCACGCATTTTTGCGCGCCGGTATTTGTGTTTCTGGCCGGCACCAGCGCTTACTTGTACAGCCTCAAGGTATCGAAGATGGAACTCTCCCGATTCCTCTGGAGCCGCGGCGCCTGGCTCATTCTCATCGAGTTCACGGTGGTAAATTTTGTATGGAAGTTTACATACTTCGACTGGTGGTTTGTTCAGGTAATTGCAACGATTGGTATTGCCATGATGCTGATGGGCGTTCTTATTCACACGCCCAAGTGGTTTCTTTTCGCTTTTGCCGGCATCACTATTTTAGGACATAACCTGCTCGATAACATTCACATCGACGCCTACTGGTGGCAGCTTCTGCATGAGTCGCGCTGGGTGCCACCGGTGTTTGTCGTATACCCCCAGATACCGTGGCCGGGCGTGATGGTGTTCGGCTACCTTGCGGGGCACTGGTTTACGCAAGCCGCGGAGCGTCGGAAACGGAACCTCGTGTGGCTGGGCCTTGCTATGTCGGCCGGTTTTATCGTATTGCGCTTCATCAATGTTTACGGCGACCCTCATGCATGGTCGGTCATGGAGCGAGGTAGCTTGTATACATTTCTCGATTTTCTGAATACCACCAAGTACCCGCCGTCATTGCTCTATCTCCTGATGACGCTGGGCCCCGCTGTGGTTGTACTCGCTTACGCGGAAACCTGGAAAGGAAAAATTGCGGATTTCTTTCTTGTTTTTGGCCGTGTGCCCTTCTTCTACTACGTCATGCACTTGCTGGTGGGGCATGTTCTGGCTATACTCTATAACGGGCTTTACTACAATGAATGGCGCTCGTGGCTTTTCGACAATCCCGCGTCATGGCCGACGACCTTATGAACCGATTTGGCTCACGGTCACACATAGCCTGGATTGTGCTCACAATCGTGATGTACCCGCTGTGCCGATGGTTTGGCGAGTACAAGCGCACACATCGCGCTTTCTGGGTGCGCTATTTGTAATCAGACAAATGCGCTCTGCCCCGTGATTGCGCGACCTACAATCAGGGTGTTGATTTCCTTGGTTCCTTCGTAGGAATAAATCGCTTCGGCATCGGCGACAAACCGGGCGATGTCGTTCTCGATGAGAATACCATTTCCGCCAAATAACTCACGCGCATGGCTGACGATGTCGCGTGTGCGCAGGGTACAAAACACCTTCGCCAGCGATGCCTGCTCGTCGGTGAGTTTTCCTTTGTCTTGTAGTTGCGAAAGGCGGCATACCATTGTTTGCATGGCCGTGAGGTTGCTCAGCATTTCCACGAGCAAGTCCTGCACCATTTGAAAACTGCTGATGGTACGCCCAAACTGGCGGCGTTCGTTGGTGTAGCGGAGGGCGCTTTCGTAGGCGCCGCGGGCACAGCCCACAGCTTGCCATGCAACACCAGCGCGTGTCATGCGCAGCACATTGGCGGTGTCTTTGAAACCATTTGCATTTTGAAGACGGTGTGTTTCCGGCACCTCGCAATTCGTAAGCGTGATGAGCGCGTTCTGTACAATGCGCAGCGCCATCTTGCCTTTGATCTTGTCGGCCTTAAACCCGGGAAAATTTTTTCCACAATAAAGCCTTTCACATTTCCGTCGTCGAGGTCGCGGGCCCATATGATGGTGAGGTCGGCAAAGGTGGCGTTGCCTATCCATTTTTTCTGTCCGTTAAGTATCCATTTATCGCCTTCGCGTTTGCAAGTGGTGGTCAATCCCCCGGCCACGCCAGAGCCCACCTCGGGCTCAGTAAGGCCAAACGCACCTATCAATTCCATCTTCTGCATAGGCGGCAGCCATTGCTGCTTTTGCTCTTCGGAACCACAATAATAAATTGAGCCCATTGCCAGTCCGCTTTGCACGCCGAAGAAGGTAGAGACCGACGTATCGACGCGCGCCATTTCCATGGCGAGAAAACCCTCCAGCAGCGCCGACTTGCCCGGGCACCCGTAGCCCTGATAGGTGAGACCGCATACGTTCAGCTTTGCCATGTCTGGAATGATCTGGTGCGGAAATTCGTCCTTGAGCCAGTAGTTGTTCACGATCGGCTTCACTTCCTTGTTCATGTATTCGCGCACTTTCAGTTGTATCTCTCTTTCTTCAGGGTTCAACAACTGAGAGAGGTCGTAAAAGTCGCCGTCGATTTCCGGAAACATGTGTTTTTTCTTTCCGCCCTCCATGAACTTCATCAGTTTCTGCAATCCGCTGTTTTCATGCTACTCACAAGCCCCACCATTTTGTTGAGGTCTACTTTCTCGGAGAGTTTTGCAATTTTGTCGAGGTCCAACTGTTGCATCATGGACATTGAAGCTTTGAGTTTCTTGAATAGAGACATGTTGATCCGAAGTTTGGTTTTCAATAAAGGTACATGGACTTTAGCGTAAAGTCATTACAGGCAAAACCGGTTTTTATTTCGACATTCCCTGCGTTTGCAATGTAAATCTCATACTGCGGCTTTGCACATCTTTTCCGCCGCACCTTCTTAAAGGGCGTTCATTATTTCAGTAAATTACAGTTGTAAAACCCCTTCGTTCATGAAAGCTTGTTATGGCAGGCTCCTTGCGCTGTGTGTCTTTCTGATTGCAATGCCGGCTTCAGCACAGTTAAAGCAAGAGCACCTCGAATTC
>JAAURZ010000167.1 GCA_012031955.1 Bacteroidia bacterium | reverse complement strand
TAAACGGCGAGCTCGGTCAGCTTTTTGTTCGCCTCCAATTGTTCGTGCCTCGGGTCGAACCATTTAGCCAGCACCGTCTTCACCAGGAATAAACTAATAAGCATGGTGAATACAAAAAGGACTACGGAGAAAAGAATCACCTTCGAATAGGTGAATCCAAGACTGGTTTTCTCGGCGAAGTTTTCCTCATTGCGAATGATGAGTTGGTACCGCGTGGTAAGCCAGTTTGAAAGTGTCTTCTTGGGTCTCAATATTGGGCCAATTTCAATGGCAAAATTAGATATTCCGGTCTATAATAATATGCAATATGCTTTTTTTACGTTTTCTCACCAGTTCGACCTAACTTGTGAGATTAGGACGTTGTATGGCGGCATCAAACTCTAAATTCTTGAAAGCTTACGCGGGTTTGCTGGCAGGTCTGGCATTGCTGGCCATGCTGGGCCCTGGGTGCTCGTCGGAGCGAAATACGGTGGTGGCCGTGGGGTACCACAATCTTACAGCCCACTACAATGGGTACTATTACGCACTGGAAGAGATCACAAAAATCGAGAATAGTATCATCGCCGGCCAGGTTGACGACTATAACAGGATACTGAGGCTTTTCCCGGCGCTCGACTCGACGATGGCCAAGACTTACGCAAAGGAGGCGGAAGAGGCCGTCAAGATGGCTTCCCTTGTAATTCAGCACCATCAGAACAGCAAATGGGTCGACGATGCATACATCCTCGTAGGCAGGGCACGACTGTACACGGTAGACTGGGGTAATGCCGTGCAGACTTTCAAGTACGTGAATGGCAAAAGTAAAGACGCCGACGCGCGTCATCGCGCTGTTATTAACCTCATTCGAACCTTCATCGAACATGCTGAATACAACAACGCCCTTGCCGCGATGGACTTTCTCAGCAAGGAGGAGAAAATGAGTAACGAAAACCGCAAAGACCTGTTTCTGCAAAAAGCCTACTACTACCAGGTGCTGGAAGACTACGACAACATGATTCGCAACCTCACTGAGGCAACACCGCTACTGACACGCAAAGACCGGCGCGGCAGGATATATTTTATAATTGGCCAGGTGTACCAGGAACTCGGTTTCGAATCAGAGGCTTACAATTTCTATCGTCGTTGTCTTTCAACGAACCCGGAATATGAAGTTGACTTTTACGCCAGGCTCTACATGGCGCAGGTCGCAGAAATATCCCGCAGCCGCAGTATCGCCGCGGCTCGCAAGTCGTTCCGAAAACTTTTGAAGGACTCGAAGAACAAAGAGTTCCGCGACAAGATTTTTTATGAAATGGGTACGTTCGAGTTGAAACAGCGCAACCTCGACCAGGCCGTGGCCAACTTTAACCACGCCATCAGGGAAGGCAACAATAAACGCATTGATGGAGAAGCCTACCTCAAACTCGGCGAAATCTACTACGACACGCTGAAGGACTATGAACTGTCGCAGTTGTACTACGACAGCGCAATCGGCGCACTTCCGACCGATTTCGAAAACTATGCGGCCATCAAACACCGGCAAGAGGTGCTGAGCGAATTTGTACAACAATTGAAAACAATCCAGTGGCAGGACAGCCTGTTGTCGATGGCTTCACTGGACTCCGCCGCGCTTAAGGCGCAGATCGACTCGGTGTTCGCGGAGAAAAAGCGCATTGAAGAGGCGGCGGCCAAAAAGAAAAAAAGACGAGCCGCACGCGTTGAAATTGCCGCCACCAATACCAATGTGTTCGACACCGGTACGGAAACAGACGAAAAGGGTTCCTGGTACTTTGGCAATCCTTCGGCTGTCGGCCTTGGCGAAAATGAGTTCAAAAGAGTATGGGGAAACATTCCGCTCGAAGACAATTGGCGCCGGAGTCTTCGCATAAGCTCGCCCACCGCCGCCACGGCCAACCCTGCAGCAACCAACACAGAGGTGGTTGCGAATGGTGAAACGCCGGAAGTACAGGTGGATCCGGCAGTAGCCGAATATCAGCGGATAAGCCAGCAAATCCCACGCACGGAGGAGCAAAAGAAAGCGGCGCTAAAGAAGATCGAAGACGCTTACTTCAAGTTGGGCGACATCTATTATTTTGACCTGGAGGAAAAAGATAACGCGGTAACGGCGTATCAGAAGCTACTTGAACGTTTCCCCGGCTCGGAGTACGAGCCCGAAGCGCTCTACAAACTATACCTGTTGCTGAAGGACGTGAATGGTAGCGAGGCCGATCGCTATGCGGCAGCGTTGAAGGAGAAACATCCCAATTCTACTTTTACAAAAATTCTCCTGAACCCCGACTACCTGCAGGAGTCGAGCCTTACGGCGGAAAAACAAAAAACAGTTTATCAATCCGCCTACCAACAATTTCAGTCCAAAAATTACCGCGAAGCACAACGGCTGCTCACCGAAGCCGAGTCGATGGGACAAACTTCCTTTTCACCCAACATTGATCTGCTCAAAGTACTCATCATCGGCGAAACCGAAGACATCGGCATATACCAGGAAGCGCTCAACGAGTTTATAGCGGCCAATCCCGATGCCGAGGTGACCGACTATGCCAAGAAATTGCTGGAAACTTCGCAGCAGTTTCAGAAGAGCATCGACAGCAGCAAGGAAATCAAATACCTGCCGGTTGACAATGGCGTTCACAGCTTCGTGATTCTGTACGACAAGAGTGAGAATATGGTAAACGCCACCAGCCGCGTGCTGGATGACTTCAACAAAAACCTACTTCAAGAACTTTGCGCTAAAGACGTCGAACATCATTCTTACCGACGACTACCTCATCACCATGGTATCGGACATCCCGTATGAGTCTGTTATGAAATACCAGCGTACATTCAACGAAAAGCTGAGCACACTCAGCGGTTTACGAAACCATAAATTCAATACCTTTGTAATTAGTAAGGACAATTTCAATATCTTATACCGAACAAAAGGAATTGATGAGTACCTCCGCTTCTACGACAAAAACTATCAGGCAGAGAATCCATAGCATTTTGCATTTCAGCAAGCCATGGCTGAAATACATTACGCTGTCTGTGTGGATTCTTTTCTTCTGCTTTATTGTCGGCTTTCCGCTTTACATTCTGTCGGTAAGCAACGATGTGTTTGGCTTGTTCGGCGGCATGCCGAGCACGAAGTCTATTGAGAACCCCGAGAACGACCTTTCCTCCGAACTGTTTTCGGCCGATGGCGTATCGCTTGGTCGCTACTTCCGCCACAACCGAAGCCAGGTCACCTTCGATCAGCTTTCGCCGGATCTGGTGAACACACTCCTGCTGTCGGAAGACCATCGTTTTTACAATCACTCAGGCCTTGACTTTCAGGCCTACCTGCGTGTGCTATACGGCATCGCTACCTTTAACCAGGGCGCCAAAGGTGGTGGAAGCACAATTACCCAACAACTCGCCAAGAACCTCTTCACCCAAAACGCCGACCTCGGCCTCGATGGCAAACTCGTTGACTGGTTTCCCGGCAAATATCCCAAGCGCGTCATCGACAAAACCAAGGAATGGATCATAGCAGTGAACCTGGAGCGAAATTTCACGAAAGAAGAGATCATCGCCATGTACCTCAACACAGCGCCGTTCGGCAGCAATGCTTACGGGATAAAAGTCGCCGCGGAAACTTATTTTAGCAAGGAGCCAGACAGCCTCAACATCCAGGAATCGGCGGTGCTGGTTGGCATGCTGCAGGCGGTAACGCGTTTCAATCCGGTTTCCAACCCGGAAAACTCGCTGCGAAAAAGAAACCAGGTGCTCGACAAACTTCTCACCCACGGTTACATCAAGTCCCGCGCTGACTACGACTCCATTGTAGCCTTGCCGATTACGCTGGACTACCGGGTTGAAAATCACAACGAGGGCCTCGCCACGTACTTCCGCACTGTTATCCGCAACGACCTCATGGATTGGTGCAATGAGCACGGGTACGACCTGTGGGAGTCGGGGCTTCGAATTTACACCACCATCGACAGTCACATGCAGCAGTACGCAGAAGAAGCAGTAAGGCAAAGCATGTCGGCGCTTCAGGCCGACTTCGAGAAGGCGTGGAAAGGTCGCAATCCCTGGATCGACGAAGATCGCAAAGAAATAAAGGGATTCCTGCAGTCGCGCGTCAAGCAGACTGACGCGTACAAAAACCTGGTTGCGAAATATGGCGCCGGGCACGACTCTGTGAACATCATGCTGAATCTCAAGAAGCCCATGCGCATCTTCAGTTGGAAAGGCGAACGCGATACGCTGTTTAGTTCCATGGACTCACTCAATTACTACAAACGCTTTCTGAACACGGGCTTTATGTCGATGGATGCCCACACCGGCGCGATAAAAGCATGGGTGGGAGGTATCGATCATAAGTATTTCAAGTACGACCACGTGAAGCAGGGCAAGCGCCAGCCCGGCTCAACTTTCAAGGCATTTGTTTACGGCGCCGCCATGGAAATGAATTACAACCCGTGCCTGGAACTCATAGATGCATCGCCGAGTTTTGCATTGCCGGAGGGCGGTGTGTGGTATCCGCCGAATGCGGAGGGCAACTATGGCACCGGTGTCAAGATGAGTCTCCGTGAAGCGATGGCCAGGTCGGTTAACTCTATCACGGCACAGATGCTTCAAAAAGTGGGCGCAGAAAACGTGGTGAAGTTCGCTCACAGGCTGGGCATCAAGAGCCAGCTAGACCCCGTGCCTTCCCTGTGTCTGGGCGTAAACGACGTATCGCTCTATGAGCTCGTCGGCGCGTATGCCGCCTTCGCCAACGAAGGTATCTACACCGAACCTTTTTATATCACCCGCATAGAAGACAAGAACGGAAACGTACTGGAGACCTTCATCCCGCGCACCAACCAGGCCATTAGCGAGCAGACTGCCTACAAGATGGTATACATGCTGAAAGGGGGCGTGGAAATAAGCGGGGGAACATCGTCCGGACTGCCTTACGTGCTGAAAGTAGATAACGAACTTGGAGGGAAAACCGGAACTACAAACAACGGCTCCGACGGCTGGTATATGGGTGTAACCAAAGACCTTGTGTCGGGTGCATGGGTTGGCGGCGACGAGCGAAGCATTCACTACGAGTACTGGTCGCAAGGTCAAGGTTCAAGAACAGCCAGGCCCATCTGGTCTGCTTACATGCAAAAGGTATATGCGGACGAAACCCTTGAGTACAAGAAGGGCAAGTTTAAGCAACCCAGCCGCCTGGATATCAATCTCAACTGCGACAAGTACCAGACATCCGACTCGATCATCAACGTCGTTGACCCCTATACACTCAACGACCTCAACAACTAGCATCAGCTATGAATGATGACCTGTCATTCGCGGTCCAGCGTCTGCCCGACGCTCCTGGTGTGTACAGGTTTTACGATGAAGAAGACACCATTCTTACGTCGGCAAAGCAAAGAGTATAAAGAAACGGGTAGCCAGCTATTTCAGCAAACAGGCCGGCGTAAACCGAAAAACGCTGCGACTTGCGTCGGAAATCGCACGCATTGAATTCACTGTATCCGGCTCCGAGTTCGACGCCCTGCTACTCGAGAACAACCTCATCAAGCAGTTTCAACCGAAGTACAACATTCTCCTTAAAGACGATAAGACGTTTCCTTATATCTGCATACTGAAGGAACGCTTCCCTCGAATCATTTACACGCGCAAGTACATTCCACAACAGGGCGAATACTTCGGTCCATACTCAAGCGTGGTGGCCATGAAGAGCGTGCTCGACCTTGTGCGCAAACTGTACTCAATACGCACCTGCAATCTTTTGTTGAGCGAGTCGAACATTGAGCAGAAGAAATTTAAAGTCTGTCTCGAATATCACATCGGCAATTGCAAAGGACCATGCGAAAACCTTCAAACGGAGGAGTCGTACAACGACGAAATACTCCAGGCAAGAAGCGTCCTGAAAGGGGAACTGAGCATCGTATACCGCTACTTCGAAAATCAAATGGCCCTGGCCTCGGAAAACCTCGAGTTCGAGCGCGCCCAGGCTTACAAGGAAAAAATCGACCTGCTCGAAAAGTTTCAGACA
>JAAURZ010000166.1 GCA_012031955.1 Bacteroidia bacterium | reverse complement strand
CTCTTCTTATTACTGTTGCACCCCATTGCTGTACGCGCAGGAAATTGATGCGTTGAATACGCTGCTTGACCAGGATATGGAGAGCGAAGAGGCGCTGGAGTTCCTGCTGCAACTACAACAGCAGAAGCTGGATCTGAACAAGGTCTCACGCGAACAACTTGACATGCTGCAACTGCTTTCGCCGGCACAAATTGAGCAATTCATAAACTATAGGAATGCTGTCGGCGGATTGTTTTCTGTGTACGAGCTTCAATCCATTCCCGCATTCGACACGATTGTCTGTCGCCGGCTGGCTGCTGTTGGTTTTGTGAATGACCCAAACACCCTCGCCAGCGGCAGGTTGCTGAAGCAATTGTTCCGTGAAAAAAATAACTACCTACTGTTCCACTACCAACTTCCATCGCGAAAGAAAGCCGGCTTCATGGAAGGCGACAGCGCCCGCGGCTTTGGGGGCGACCTCGGGAAGACGATGCTGCGCTTTCGCGTGAGCCATCCGGGGTCGTTCAGCGCCGGCTTCACTGCCGAGCAAGATGAAGGCGAGCGCTGGGCGCTGAATGGTCGCCATGTCGGTTTCGATTATTGGTCCGGCCACGTGCAGTTGGAAAACAATGGTCGACTGGGTAACCTTATAATCGGCGACTTCCAGGCGCAGTTCGGTCAGGGCCTGGCGATTGGCGGTATTTTCGGGCTTGGAAAAAGTTCAGTCACCGTAAGCGGTATACGCAAGTCCAACGTGGGTTTTATTCCGTACACCTCCGCGTACGAGTCGGGCGGGCTTCGCGGGTTCGCCGTGAGTTACCGGTTTGGAAGAAATACGCATTTGCATGCATTCATTTCCAATGTGAAACGAGACGGCGTTATCCGCACTGACACATCGGGCCGGCGATACATAACCACACTTACCACTAACGGAACGCATCGTATCCAAAGGGAGCTGGCGTCAAGAAAAAAAAATTCGGGAGCAGCAGGGAGGAATCATCGTCGCTTACAAGAAACAAAACTTGGAGTGCGGCGTTTTGGTCAACGGAGTCAGATACAGTACCACCTTCCGGCCGGAGCCGTCGCCCGTTTACGTGCATACGCCGGGTGGAGATTTTTTTTACCAGGCAGGCGCTTTCGTCAACGCCGATCTTCACAATCACAGCATCTTCAGCGAAGCGAGCTTTCAATCGGGTGCAGTCTCCATGCTTTCCGGTGTACTCACAAGCCTCACGTCGCGCCTTGATGTATCGCTTATGTTTCGGTCCTATTCGCCACGGTACCGGCCGCTGAATGCAAATGCCATTTCGGAAAATTCGCTACCAGTGAACGAACAGGGGCTTTACTGGGGCTTCCACCAACAATGGGAACAAGAGAGTTTCAGCCAGCGGCTACATCGACCTTTTCCGATTCCCCTGGCTGCGTTACACGAACGCCGCCCCTTCAGCCGGCCACGAATTGCTGGGCGCGTTCACCTATCAGCCCGACAAGCAGACAAAGGTTGCTATCCAGGTGCGCGAGGAAAAGAAATACAAAAACCTGCCACAAACCAACAGCCAGTCCACCACCCAGACATCGGCTGCAATGCGAAGAAACGTGCAGTTAAAAGTCAGTTATCAGGCGCACCAGAACTTACATTTTCAAACAACGCTGCTCGGTTCGGAATTTTTACACCAAAGTCGAAATGAGCGAGGATCCATGATTGCGCAAGACATTAACTTCGATGCGACTAACCACGTAAAAGTGACAGGCCGCTATGCACTGTTCGACACCGACAGTTGGGACACCCGCTTGTACGCCTATGAGCGCAACGTGTGGCTGGCCTACTCCATACCCGCATTTGGCGGTGTGGGTACGCACTGGATGGTGATGCTGGAGTGCGACCTGCCGGGACGCGTTACCTTGTGGGCACGGCTGGCCGCCACCCGTTACGACGACCGCACAGAAATCGGGTCGGGAGCGGATAAATTAATAGGAAATGTGATAAGGGATATTAAATTTCAGGTGCGGATTAAACTCTAAAACATGCATGCAGTAGATCAAGTTACCCCCGAAGTGTTGCTGGTGATGTGCATTGGAAGCATCCTGTTCGTGGTTATCTTCTGGGCCTTATTCCGGAAAAAACGATGAAGGAGACGCGTAGATGTAAGTTTTTCCGGGATTTGGATTGATTCAGGAGTCAATTGCCGACCAAATACATTTTTTCTCGATGGGTTGATTTCCTAAATTCATGCTCGCAATCCTATTTGCCTATTCAAAAAACTTATCCCCCATGAAACAAACCGCATTGTTCATTCTCACAGCACTGTTCGCGCTAAGCGCTTTCGGGCAAGTGACCAAGAAGACGTTGGAACTGCCTGAGTTCAAAAGCATATACGTAAACTCCAACTATACGGTATACCTTAAGCAGACCAACAAAAACGAAGTATCGGTGGAAGCCCTCACAGAGATATACAACCTCACCGAAATTAAGGTCGAGAATGGCATACTGATGATTAACGTGGAACGGAAGCCCAACGACCCCAACAAGAGCATCTGGGCGAAAATCGACGACATCAAGTTGAATCCTACCATGAAAGTTTACGTGAGCATGAAGAATGTAAACGAACTTCAGGTGAACGGAGGCGGAAAGATCATTTCTGAAAACTCGATCGCAGCCGATAATATTTTCCTGGCTGTAAATGGAAATGGCAATATGGACGTAGACATTAAAGGTAATACTGTGAAAGCCGAAGTGACCGGGGCCGGCAACCTCAACCTGCGTGGCTATGCCACCAGCATTGAAGCCCTCGTAAGCGGTTCCGGCAGCATAACGGGTTTCAATTGCCCTATGGAAACCGCCAAGGTAAAACTATCAGGCGCCGGCACCTGCGACCTCAACGTGACAAGTACCATCGACGCCGTAGTGATGGGCAGCGGCACCATACGCCACAAGGGCAATACCAAAACCGCTCAAAAGAAAATCTATGGCTCTGGCGCGGTCGACAGGGCCTACTAACCCCTCGAACCATCCATTGGTTGCCATTGAAAATAAATCGGGTGGATATTGGCCCGGTTTTTCGCGAACTTCACCAGCAGGATGGGCAACGTCCGGCTGATTTTTTATGCGACAGTTCCTGCTCTTATGCGCCCTCATCGCATGCAGACCAGCATCGGGCATGGCTGTGCTCATACCCATGGATCAAACACAGCGAGAGCATCTCAAGGCTTACGGCATCGCTTACCTTGCCCTAAGGGAAAACTTGCAAGTAGACTGGCTGCTGAATTATCGCGGGGGCAGCTTCCTCATCGCTTATTCCGAATCGGTCATGAATGAATGCACGATAAGAGGTGTTACCATTGAGCTTGTAACCGACTATACTGAAGCGACCATACGAAAGGAGATTGATAGTCCCTCCGTGAACATGAATACGATACGACTGGAGACCGCCCCGCGTATCGCGGTTTATTCGCCAAAGAACGAATTTATCCTTGATGAGACCGACGCCGTAATTACCTGCCTTGATTATGCCGAAATTCCCTATGACATCATTTACGATGAAGAAATACTTGCTGGCGCACTCGCGAAATACGACTGGCTTCACCTGCATCACGAAGATTTCACAGGGCAGTATGGCAGGTTCCTGAGGCGCGAGTCGTCGATTATTGAGTCGAAAGTGCAGGAGGCCACCGCACTGCGGCTTGGGTATTCAAAAGTATCGGCCATGAAGCTCAGCGTCGCTCTTAAGATCAAAGCCTTTTGCATGGGCGGTGGATACTTGTTTGCAATGTGTTCTGGCGCCGAAACCATCGACCTCGCACTGGCCGCAGAAGGACTGGACATCATACCCACCGCATACGACGGTGATGACATGGACCCCGACGTACAAGAACGTTTGGATTACTCCAAGTCATTTGCTTTCGAAAACTTCACGATTGAGCAAAATAACTATTGGCGCTTCTCCGACATCAACGTGATGGAGGGCCGGCCCAATTTTTGGGAGCGGGGGAATGATTTCTTTGTACTCTTCGACTTCTCGGCCAAATGGGACATCGTGCCCGCCCTACTCACACAAAACCATGCGCATACAATTAAAGGATTCTTTGGACAGACGACGGCCTTTAATAAATTTACGGTGAAACCAAGCACATTGATACTCGGTGAGAGCAAAACGGAAAACAGCGTCCGATACATTTATGGAGAAGCAGGTAAGGGTCACTGGACATTTATAGCGGCCACGACCCCGAGCGGAGCCCTGGCCGCAGAACGCAAACAGACCTTCGGCTCTATCCACATTCGCCTGGCTACCGGCTCATCCTTAACAATGTTTTGTTTCCATCAGCACGGAAGAAAAAGCAAAAAACCTAACGAATTGTTATCATTATTTTTGAAAGAGACGCACCTTGCCGCTCCAAACTTCTTGGCGAATCCAATATTATTGCTTAGAATAGCATGAGTACAAGGAATGCAACTCCACTAGTGAAATCCTTGCAACACGTCCTTCACTTTTAATTTTTAGAACACAATACTACCAAAAGGAGGATCATGGTCATGGGCCAAAAGAGAGTGCTCTACGTCGACGACGAAGAAAATAACCTGAAGGTTTTCTATTCACTTTTCAAGAGGGACTACGAGGTATCAGTAGCGTCTTCGGCAGCGAAAGGAATGGAAATACTCGCAGAGTTTCCAATTGAAGTGATTGTAACAGATCAGCGCATGCCGCAGAAAACCGGCGTCGAATTTCTTGAGGAAGTAATGCAGAAATATCCGGAAGTGATCCGGATCGTGCTTACCGGCTACGCGGAAATGGGCGACCTTATTGACGCTGTCAATAAAGGAAAAATCTATCACTACCTTACCAAGCCGTGGAAGCGCGAAGAACTGAAGGTTGTGCTCGACAACGCCTTCGAATCTTTTGACCTGAAGCGGAAAAACCGCGATTTGATTGAGGCATTACGGGAAAAGAACCAAAGCCTGGAAGATGCAAACAAAGAAATCAAGAAGCTCCAGGGCAGACTCGAAGCAGAAAACACTTACCTGCAAAGCGAATTGCGGACCGAACACGACATCAATTCATTAATCGGGTCGGGGGCGCACTTCCAACGCATCATCAAACTCATCGACCACGTGGCACCCACCAGCTCCACCGTCTTAATCCAGGGCGAAACGGGCACCGGCAAGGAGTTGATCGCACGGGCCGTGCACAGCAAAAGTGGTCGCAGTGACAGAACGCTCGTAAAAATCAATTGCGCTGCATTGCGCGGCAACGCAGGCCCTTGCGGACATGACGTTAGGATGCATTTGATTGAAGACGTAGTGAAGACAATGTGTGACCCTTTGATTTGTTGTTGGGCTTGTGCCTGCGCGGCACAATGTAGTACCATACAGTGTTGGTGTGTTTTGATGTGTATTGTTGGCGAATGTTGCAGCAGTTGACTTCATCACTGACAGTGGGATGCGGGTGTTGATGCTCTCTGTCATGACAACATTGGGACCAGCAAGCAGCCACTCTCACTCCCTGTGGAGCATGCAGTGTAGTGATGCGGTCTCACTCATTTGGTCCAAGCCGCACGCAGCCGATGCCGACGCACAGTGAGGTTGCTATGTCAGTGTGGCTGTCTGTGCAGGAGTCCCACAGGCACCAATGCCACTGTTACGAGCAGAAGTGCACTCCCGCTTCTTGGGACTTCTGCCCCTATGCCGAGCAAGCACCAGCGTCAGAGCGACGACAGCTCACCGCGCCAGGTGTGCTATGGCTCCTGGCAAGGAGACTCGACAGCAGTCGTGCCTGTCTAGCATGACAGTTTTGAGGAACAGCGATCGCTCTGTCACATTTTGCATTTTTGGTTGAGCAAGCCAAGAGGCACAGGCACATACCATATGCTGCCATGTGTGCAGGCACATGCATGGTTGTGACAAGCGTGGCTGGTCAATGCACCAGACACGGCGGCCTGGTTGCCGTGGACGCAAATGGCCCAGACCGTATGTACACATCCATTCTGCTGAACGTGATGTACACTCAAAGATCACAGAGCATGCACACCAGTCAGGTTTGTAACACCTTGTTCACTGCCA
>JAAURZ010000165.1 GCA_012031955.1 Bacteroidia bacterium | reverse complement strand
CGACGCGTGTTACCTGGTCGTGCCTGCAAGGCGCTCAGCAATTTGCTTTGCAAGCTCAGGCTCAGGTTGCCGATCTCGTCGAGGAAGAGCGTGCCGCCATTGGCAAGCTCGAAGCGCCCCGGGCGGTCTTCGCGCGCATCGGTGAAGGCGCCCTTCTTGTGGCCGAAGAGTTCGCTCTCAAACAGTGATTCTGTAATCGCGCCCATGTCGACGTTGACAAAACTCTTGTCCTTGCGCAACGACTTTTGGTGAATGGCGCGGGCGATCAATTCTTTACCCGTACCGTTTTCTCCAAGTATCAGCACATTCGCTTCCGTTCTGGCCACTTTGTCGATTACACCGAACACTTCGCCTATCGCCGCGCTTTGCCCGATGATTTCGCCGAAAGGCCGGCTGATCTGTTCTTCAAGCATCTCCTTGGCCTTCTTCAGTTTGTCGACTTCGTTGTACGACTGCTTGAGTTTGATGGCGGTGGAAATGGTGGCGATCAGTTTCTCGTTTGCCAGGGCTTCAGTATGAAGTCGGTGGCACCTTGCTTGAGCGCGCGCACGGCCATTTCCACATCGCCGAACGCCGTAATCAAGATGACCACGGCACTGGGGTCGCGCTCCAGAATTTGTTCCAGCCAGTAAAAGCCTTCTTTGCCGCTCGTAATGTCTTTGCTGAAATTCATGTCCAGCAAGATCACGTCGTAGCTGTCGTTATTCAGTAAGAAAGGAATTTTGTTAGGGTTCTTTTCGATGATCACATGGTGATTCTGTTTTTTCAGGAGCATCTTCGCTGCCAACAGCACGTCTTCATCGTCGTCGATCATCAGAATCTTTCCGCCTTCAGGATTCACAGGATAAAGTTTAGGTGAATTGATTTGTATAGAAAAAATAATGCCATGGCCCGGCTGTCTCGCATTGCCGGTTTTCAGGCTCGTTTATGTTCTTAAGTGTACAAAGATGTTCAAAAATGAACACATTTCTAGGCTGAATATTCAGCGCTCAACGGGATGGATCGAAATGCGCTTGCCGTGCGCCAGCATGAGATACTCGTCGGTGAGGATGACCCAATCGGCGGGCGCGGGCAGGGGCAAGGTTCGCGTTTCGGCAGTAAACAGGTCGAAGAAATGAAGCATGCCGTTTTGCAGGTAGTATAACTCTTCGCCCAGGAAATTAAACTGCCGCAGCCCGGCGGCGTCGATTTTCCGCACGAGCACGCCCACACTATTATAAATGTAGATCCCCCTCGCCTCATCCAGCAGAAAGATGAAGCTCTGGTACTCGCGGATGGACGTGTATCGCGAGCCGGATGTGGCCGATACTCGCACCTCGAACAACACCTTTTGGGTGCGCAGGTTTATTTTTCTCAGGCTCATGTCTGCCGAGTCGAGCAACACGAGGTCTTGTGCGCGGCCGGGCACGCCAGTTGGGGCTGGATGGCAAACGCAGCGTCGATCGCTTCGGTCGATCTTAATTCCAATGCTGGTGTCAGCCAGTGAAAGGCAAATTCTCCGGCATGAAAACTGAACAGCCGCGCGCCATCGCGCGGATCAAAGACCGTGAGGTTGCGCGCATCGGTGCGGGTGGCCAGCACCAAACCATCTTTGTTGTATTTGGTTGTCTGATGGCCGTCCGTCAGCAGGTAGAAATCGCCAGGGCGGTCCACATACACCGCGTCGATTTTTCCCGGGGCATCAAATGTCTTTGGATTTTGACCGAATGCGGCAAATGGCAAAAACACAAAGAGCCACCGCGTCATAACACAACAGGATTAAAAGTTTTGAGGGACATGGTGGCGCCGTCGAACTCCGCATAGGTGTTGTAGTGCACCCATTCGCCGAGATTGATGTAGCGACTGTTGCTACCTACTTCCAGGTCGAGCGGGAGATGGCGATGGCCGAACACATAAAAATCATGATGCGTGTTGCGTTCCACTTCCGAGCAGTATACCCAAAGGTATTCCTTTTCCGCGCCTTCAAATTTCTCTTCCACCTTGGTGTTGCCTATGCGGCTTTGCCTCGACCAACGATTTGCAATGGCGATGCCGAGGTTGGGATGTATGCGTGCGAACAGCCATTGGCAAACACGACTGTTGAAGAACCGTTTCAGTAGTTTATAAGTCTTGTCACCGGGGCCCAGGCCGTCGCCGTGGCCGATCAACAACTTGCGATTGTTTACCACCAGTTCGTGGGGCTTGCGATAGATGGGTATGCCGAGCTCGGCGGGAAAATAGTCGAACATCCACATGTCGTGGTTGCCGGTGAAGAACGCGACGCCAATGCCGGCGTCGCGAAGTTCGGCCAGTTTTCCCTGCAGGCGGATGAAACCTTTTGGGATGGCATGCTTGTACTCAAACCAGAAATCGAAGATGTCGCCCAGTAAAAAGACCGTGTGCGCATCGTGTTTGACCTGGTCGAGCCAGGCTACAACGCGGCGTTCCCTCGCCAGCGAATCCGTTTTGTTGGGCACGCCCAGGTGAAAGTCAGAAGCAAAATAGATTTTCTTGTCTCCGAGGTTGTGTATGGGATCTAAGGCAGGCGTCATAATTTCAAAGGCCCAGTACTTCGCGGTTTTTTCTGAGTGTGTCGATGATAAAGGCAATGTGATCGGGAAGCGGTACGCCAAGCATTTCGGTACCCTGGTGTACCTCGTTGCGATCTACCTTTGCGGCGAAGCCTTTATCTTTAAGTTTTTTCATGACCGACTTCGGCTCCAGCGAGGCAATGCCGTCTGGCCGTACCTGGCAGCACGCCACAATGAATCCGGTGAGTTCGTCGCAGGCAAGCAGCGCCTTGTCGAGCAGCGTTTCGTAAGGCACGTTCCAGTGTGTGTAGTGGGCCGAAATGGCTTGCGCGATTTTTTCTTCACCAATGTCGCGAAGTTTCTTTACAATTACCTGAGGGTGTTCTTCGGGATGCGCTTCGTAGTCTGCGTCGTGCAGCAAGCCGGCCACTGCCCATTCATTTTTATCTTCGCCATATTTTTCGGCGTAGGCTTCCATCACCAGCGACACCGTTTCCATGTGTCGCAGCAGGCTCGCACTCTTCGTCATGTCATTCAATAATACTTTTGCCGCTTCAATTGTCATGAAGTGTACGGGTTTTATGGTGGTGGAATTTTGATCGATCTGGAGCGGCTATGGCTTGAGGAGCTTTTTGCGGTTGCCCATAAAGTACAAGTTGACAACGCCGATCACAATCAGCACTGCCAAAATAGAAAGTACGATAAACAGCCTGCTGTTGCGAAGTTGCAGGGTCTTGATCTCATCTTCCTTCTGCAGCATTTCCAACTCTTTTTCTTTCTGCTGAAAGTCGAGCACCATTTCCATTTGAGCGATTTTGCGCGTGCTTTCTTCACCGAATATTTTCTCTCTCAGGGAATCGTATTCGGTGAATTTCTGATAGGCTTCGCGAAGTTTGCCCTGCTTGTAAAGAATCTCGGAGTTGTATTTTAGTACAGGCGGCAAAAACGTGTATGCTTCCATTTCGCCGATAAGGGTTTCCGCTTCTTTCAGGTATTCTTCCGCAGGTTTGGATTGGCCGGCCCTCACGTAGGCAATGCCGATGTTGGTAACCGTATTGAGAATGCCGAGCCTGTTGTTGGTTTCGCGCTCAATGGCCAGCGCCTTCTGATAGCTTTCTATGGCTTTCTGATAGTTGCCCTGACGAAAGAATATGTTGCCCATGTTGTTGAGCGGGTCGGAGAACTTCATGTTGCTTTGCAAACTCAACTGGTAAGCCTGCGAATAATTTTTCATGGCCTTCTCGTACAATTGCAAGTCGAGGTTGAGGTTGCCGAGGTTGTTCATGGAGCCAATGATCTTGGCCTTGTCATCGAGTTCCACAAACAAGGCGTACGACTCTTCGAGGTAGCGCAGCGCTTGCCCGTAGTCCTTCTTCATGGAGTAGATATTGGCGATGTTGTTCTTGAGCGTGGCAATACCTTCTTTGTTGTCAAGTTCTTCGTAAAGCCTGAGGGCCGTCACATAGTATTCGACGGACTTGTCGAGCGCGCCCTGCATGCGGTATGCAACGCCGAGATTGTTGTACGAAGCGGCAATTCCTTTTTTGTCGCCAATGTCGGTGGCGAGGTTCAGGGCCTCGCGGGTGTAGCCGAGTGCGCGAATGGGGTCTGACTGGAGGTGTTCGCGGAACAATTCGTTGAGCGTCTTTACCTTTTGCTCACCCCTGGCGGAGTCCAACACGGCAAGAAGGCTATCCATACGCTGTGCCTGGGATGCACCAAGTACACATAGTGAAAATACAAGGTGCAATAAGACCTTCTTCATCATAGGGCAATATCTGGTTAACGCGCATGCGGGCAAGCCGCCAGTGAAGGGCAGCCACGTTGCCGGCAATATGCCAGTGCTAAAATTAACAACTATTCGCAAAATTTCGGGTATTCTTCGACGAATCACCGCTGGAATAAATTTGAGTCGTTTAATACCTTTATTTACCCAAATTCCCGGCAAAAAGCGATGAAATACTATCTTTTACTCCTTCTCATCCTGATCCTCCCTGGCGCGGGACGCGCGCAGTCCACCCCCGACCAGCAAGCGGTGATGGCTCCTGTAAACCGGTTGTTTCAGGGTATGAAGTTGGGCGACAGCAGCATGGTGCACAGCGCGTTTGCCAACACCGTTACCATGGCCACCGTGTTTCGTAACCGTGAGGGCAAACTGACCGTGCGAAGGGAGACGTCCATGGATGGTTTTCTGAAGGCCGTAGGCACGCCGCACGACAAGGTATGGAACGAGCCGGTATGGAACGTGAAGATTGAAATCGACGGCGACTTTGCGCAAGTGTGGTGCGACTATGCCTTTTATCTCGGCAACCAGTTTATGCATTGCGGGGTAGATGCCTTTCACTTGTTCCGTTCCGACGAAGGGTGGAAATCATGCACCTTGCCGACACCCGGCATACTACCGACTGCAACGTGCCATCGGAAATAGAAAAACAATTTAAGTAGAAATGCCATGAAGAAATTACCGCTGTTGTTTTTGTTGATGTTGCTGATGGAGGTGCCGGTTGCCTGTGCTCAAAACACGCTTACCACATTCATACTGATACGACATGCCGAAAAAGGCGACGACGGCACGCGCGACCCCGACTTGAATGCGCAAGGTATGGAGCGCGCCAAGCTTGTCGCATCCATGCTCGAAGGCACGCAAGTAGATGCGATCTATTCAACACCCTATAAACGCACCACCCATACCGTTACACCGCTGGCTGTAGCAAAGAAACTGGAAGTGAAATCGTACGATCCACTCAAAGCTGATCCCATACAGACGATGCTTGCCGCCCACCGCGGAGGTACCATCGTAGTGTGCGGCCACTCCAACACCATACCGTGGACGGCCAACCTGCTTACAGGTACCAACGACATGCAGCAGTACGACGACAACGCGTACAACATTTTGCTGGTAGTGTCGGTTTATGAGATGGGAAAAGTCGCAAAGGTAACGCGGCTTCACTTCGGACAATAAAACACGCACACTGGATTTACTCACCTTCACCGACAAAGGCATTTACTGCGAACGCGCAGGCGTGCACCTCGACCCCTGGAGCCCCGTTAAAAAGGCGCTGATTTCCCACGGCCACGGAGACCATGCTCGCTTCGGGCATGATCATTACCTGTGCGTGGACAGTTCCGCGCACATTATGAAGCACCGGCTCGGCAACGACATCAAGCTGGATACACTGCCGTACGGCAAGAAGCTGAACATTGGCGGTGTCACCTTCTCTTTTCATCCCGCCGGGCACATACCGGGCTCGGCGCAGATCCGGGTAGAACACCAGGGTGAAGTATGGGTATTCTCCGGCGATTATAAACTACAGCACGACGCTATATCGGAGCCCTTCGAGCCTGTGCGTTGCCATACGTTTATTACCGAATCCACATTCGGCCTGCCAGTCTACAAGTGGCAGCCGCAGCAAATGGTGTTCGACGATGTGAACGCCTGGTGGCGGCAGAACCAAGCCGACGGCAAGGTGTCGGTGCTCGCGGGTTACGCCCTCGGCAAAGCGCAGCGCCTGCTCAAACACCTCGACCCCGCCATC
>JAAURZ010000164.1 GCA_012031955.1 Bacteroidia bacterium | reverse complement strand
TCTGAGTCGTTATCCAGTTGATTTAAACTCGCAATTGACCCGGGAAAACCGCGGGCAGCGGTGACTATTTTGTTCCGTCCCCGCTAATCACCAGCAAGTTGGTCAATTTCCGCGTGAGTGCGGGCGGGAAATTGGGTAAACTTTGCCCAAACCGCGCGGCGCCATAAGGGGGCCACTTAAACAAATTGGATAGACCGCGCGAAAGAACCTTCTGCAACGGGGCGAGAATATGGGAAGTCGTACGCACGAACTCGACAGGTTTGTCGGGGCCCGGATCCGCGAACGCCGGACGATGCTGGGCTACACCCAGCAGCAACTGGCCGACTACACAGGTTTGGACAGGCCCTACATCTCTGAGCTAGAACGCGGTCTCTTACTACCATCGCTAGAAACAATCTTCAGACTAGCCACGCAGCTCGAGGTTAGACCTAAGGACATGATAGAAAATGTAGAGACGAAACTTCGCAAAGGGTAAAGCCCAACCATGTAATTCCTTTGCGCTCTATTTGTTTATCGAGGTACATTACGTCAAACTCTCACGCAATGCGCCGACTCTACTTAGTACTTTTTATTTCGTTGGTTTCCTTTTCCGCGCAAGCGCAAAAGAAAGGTGCCGCCGCCGTCTACTACCCCGAGCCCGGAAACTGGACCACAAAAAAGCCGGCAGAGGCAGGCCTCGACGAGGCTAAACTAAATGCGGCTATAGCCTTCGCACAAGAAAAGGAATCGCAAACGCCACGCAACCTCGAAGTGGCCCATTACCAATCATTCGGCAAAGAGCCATTTGGCGATGGTATCGGCCCGTTCAAGGAACGCGGACCAGCCGCGGGCATCATAGTACGCAATGGTTACATTGTGGCCACGTGGGGCGACATCCACCGGGTGGACATGACATTTAGTGTGACCAAAAGTTTTCTGTCGTCTGTCGTTGGTGTGGCGTACGATAAAGGGTTGATCAAAGACATACGCGACACTGTGTACAAATCGCAAGCGCCGGTGTATGTGTATAAGTCGTTGCCGGTGCTCGATCGCGCCGACCGTTTTGCAGAGCCGACACTCATTAACCTGTTCGATACACCTCATAATAAAACCATCACCTGGGATGATATGCTGCGACAAACCAGCGACTGGGAAGGCACGCTCTGGGGCAAGCCCGATTGGGCCGATCGCCCAAGCAGCAACGCGTCGGAGTGGCTCACTCGCGCACGTAATAAACCAGGCGCTGTCTATGAATACAACGACGTACGCGTGAATGTGCTGGCGCTGGCCGCCCTCAACATCTGGCGGCGCCCCCTGCCGCAGGTGCTTAAGGAGTATATCATGGACCCGATCGGTGCTTCGCCTTCGTGGCGATGGAACGGCTACGACAACAGTTGGGTGGTGATGGATGGCACGCCGATGCAGGCAGTGGGTGGCGGTGGCCACTGGGGTGGAGGTATGTTTATACACGCCGAAGACATGGCGCGCTTCGGTTATCTTACGCTGCGCCGCGGTAAGTGGAAGAGCCGGCAACTGTTGTCTGAGCAATGGGTGAAGTGGGCCCTTACACCTACAGGGCACAACCCACCTACGGTTTTATGAACTGGTTTCTCAACACCGATAAGAAGTTTCTTGCCAGCGCGCCCGCCTCGGCATACATCCACATTGGCAATGGCACCAACATGATATACGTGGATCCCGAGCACGACCTGGTAGTGGTAGCGCGCTGGATCGAGAACCGCGCGATGAACGAGTTTGTGGGCAAGGTGTTGGAGTCCGTTGTTAAATAGCTACTTGTGGATGCTGCCTGTTAAATTTTCTTTCTGTTTATTTTATCTTCCCTGTAAGAATCTCAATCACCTGAGGTACTAGTAGGCAAATACGTTTTGGTGTGACAGACACGGAGCAGGAGCAAATATTTAAAGATTGGTTGAGCCGTTGCCGGGCGCTCATGTTCAAGATCGTGCGTGCCTACGCGCATTCCGATCACGACGTCGACGACTTGTTTCAGGAAATTGCTATCCAGGTCTGGCGCTCTATTCCGGGCTTCCGGCACGAGTCGGCTATCACCACGTGGATATACCGCATTGCGCTGAACACGGCTATCAAATGGAAACGCAAAGAACAAAAGCACACTGCCCACGAAGACGTGGAACGCTTGCAGCATTTGCTCACTGCTACGGCAGACGCCGAAGATGAGCGCCTTACCTGGCTGTATGGCGAAATACGGAAACTCGACGGCGTCGACCGATCCATCGCGCTCCTGTTACTCGAAGGCCTCAGCTACCAGGAAATGGCAGACATACTTGGTATCACCAAAACCAATGTGGGAGTAAAGATCAACCGCATCAAGAAGCAACTTATCAGCAAATCGAAAACACTTTTGGAAAATGGAATTTGACGAAATGAAAAAGATTTGGGATTCGCAAAACAATGAAGTCATCTACGGCATCAACGAAGCAGCCTTGCATCACCGCATTCAATCCAAGAAGCAGAAAGCCTACCGCATCACGAATGTGAGTGAGTACCTGGGGTATATTTTCCAACATTGCGTCTGGAGGCTTTTTGTTGACTGTGAATGTGAGCAAGCCCGGCGCAAGTATATTTTTGTATCTGCTGGCCGCCTGGATGTTTGCCAGCGGCGCCTATGTGCTCTACGCAAGAATTAAAAGGATGCGCGACAACAGGCACTTCGACAGAACCATGCGTGGCGACCTGGGTCACGCCCTGGCGCTGGCAACCTACCAGGTGCGCTTCTCGCAACTGATGCGGTGGAACATCCTGCCGATGGCGCTCACCATTTTGCTGAGCGTGTGGGAGAACGGCAAGTCGTGGTGGATGGCAGTGGGTCTGGCAATTTTCTTTGCCTTGGCTGCCTATGCAAGCGGCTGGGAACATTCCATTTACAAATCGCGTAAAAAGGAACTGGAAGGGCTGAAACAAAAACTGGAAAGCGATCTGTGACTTTTTGAAAGTTGAAAGCTTTAACGCTACCTTCGTAAAATGAAAAGCATGGCGGTCAGCAATAGAACCAAGTGGGCAGGCATCGCGTCGATGTTGTTGCTCATATCCATGCTGTTTATCGGCGACGCCGGGTTTGCGAATAACAGGGCGACCCAACGCCCAACGTCTTCGCAACGGCTCACGTCGCGGGCAGCGAACAGCAAATCAACTATTTCCTATAAAGGCTTCCGGCAACGAAAACTCGCCTCCATTGCGATTCAATCCCTGCGGTCATTCGAAAACCTCTTTCGTGTAACGTTGCACCAATCGATACAATTAACACGACAGAAGGCTGCACGCTTCAAAGGCGATCGAGAAAGACACTTCATTTTCCTTACCCGCGACACATCACACAACTATCCGGAAGAGCCTTCTTCCCCCTTGCTCGCGGGATAACATTTCCCCAGGCCAACAGGGCCATCTGAAATTCAATCTTTAAACAACCCGGCCCTCCGCCGGGCAAACTACTTGCTTAATGGAAAAAATGAAGAAGGTGGCCAGGATACTATTCCTGATCGCCTTGCTGATATTGGCAGCGTTTGGCGTTGGCATCACGGGCGCCTTTTTGCCCAACACACGTGAGCGGTTTATGAACAACGAAATCAAAATCGAATTGGTCGAAAAGAAAAACGAAGACGAGGACGAAGTTGACGAAGACAACGCCTGATAAACGATCAGTTGGCTAAAACAACTTTTCGTTCGGGGGAGTAACGCCATTCATGCGCAAATACACCGTGGTTTGCCCGCGATGATGCGTCTGGTGTTCGAATGCTTTTCCGATGCCGACCGCGCGCGTATATTCCTGGTTATTGAAAAATTTGACTTTTTCCGATAGCTTGTCGTCGTCCATTTCTTTCAGAGTGCCGATCACAAAATCGTAGCTTTCCTGCACCACCTTGTTCACAGCCTCTTTGGTTTTAAATTCCTCCAGCTTCTCCAATTGCTTGTCGGCGTAAGGTCTGCTTTTTCCGGTCGAGGTCGCCACGATGTTGATGTTGCCTTGTGCCAGGTGCAGCATCTGCTCGGCGAATGATCGCATCTCAGGCGTAGGCTTGTAGTTCATCTTGTCGGCAGGCATGGCGTCCAGGTATTCCTGCGTAAAGGCTTTGGCCCGCTGCCAGTCGGCCACAAGCGCTTCTGTATTAGCGGTGCTTGTCGCTGGCGGGTCGGTAAATGAAAGCAGCGTTGCGCCGGTCATCACGGCGAGGCATGCGATAAGTGAAGTGCTTTTCATAAGTATGTTGGGTTTAGATTGTGGGTCGCGGTAAGGCTATTGTAACACAGAATTCAGATATTGCGGCGCAAGCCGGAACGCAACCGAAGTTGTCAATTTTCGACGGCGCATGCAATACCGGAAATTGAGGTAGAATGACAACCACCCACCAGGACCCCCACAGTTTTGCAAGACCGCAACAAGTGCGCGTTACCCATCTCGACTGGACAGCGAACGTGGATTTTGCTTCGCGCACCATTAAGGCTACAGCCGCGTGGACGCTCGCCAGTCACAACGGCTCAGCGCCGCTGGTGCTCGACACCCGGGGGCTGCACATCCACAAGGTATGGCTCAACGACAGTGAAGGCACAACATATAAACTCGCCGATTTTCACCCGCTGATGGGTCAGGCGTTGGTTATTGACGTGAATGCCGACACCGCGAAAGTGTGCATAGAATACACTACCAGCCCCGAAGCGGAGGCGCTGCAATGGCTTACGCCGCAACAGACGTTTGGCAAGGAACATCCGTTTCTGTTCACGCAGTCGCAGGCCATCCTGGCGCGCAGTTGGATCCCATGTCAGGATTCGCCCGGCGTAAGATTTACTTACGACGCGGAAGTTACAGTACCCACCGGGTTGCTCGCTTTGATGAGCGCATCAAACCCGCAACGAATAGACGAGAACGGATGCTATTGTTTCGAAATGAAACAACCCATCGTGTCGTACTTGCTTGCGCTTGCCGTCGGTGATATTGCTTTTCAAAAGATAAGCGGGCGCACGGGGGTGTATGCGGAGCCCGGCATGATAGACCAGGCTGTGTGGGAGTTTGCCGACCTGGAAAAAATGGTGTCGGCGACGGAAACGTTGTATGGACCTTATCCCTGGCATCGCTATGATGTGATCGTGTTGCCTCCGAGTTTTCCGTTCGGAGGTATGGAAAACCCGAGGCTTACATTTGCCACGCCTACAATTATCGCGGGTGATCGTTCACTCACTTCACTTATAGCGCATGAGTTGGCCCACAGTTGGTCGGGCAACCTGGTAACCAATGCCACCTGGAATGACTTTTGGCTCAACGAAGGATTCACCGTTTACGTGGAGACGCGCATCATGGAGAAATTGTATGGCAAGCAGTATGCTGAGATGCTCGCGTCGCTCAACATGCAGGACCTGCTCGCCACCATCGCCGAACTGGAGGCGGATGGAAAGTCGGCGGACACGAAACTGAAGTTGAAACTCGACGGAAGAAACCCCGACGAAGGTGTTACCGACATTGCATACAATAAAGGTTACTTTTTCCTGAGAACTTTTGAAGAAGACTATGGGCGCGACAAATTCGACAAATTCCTTCAAGCCTATTTCGACGCGCATCAGTTCAGGTCTATCAACACGGAAACGTTCGTGCAATTCATTAGCGGCTTTTATCAAGCCAACTATGGCATTCAACTGCCAACACAACTTTTCAATGAATGGATTTTTACGGAGGGGCTCCCTGCCCGGCACCCCAAGCCGGTTTCGTCAAACTTTGCCGATGTAGAAGAAGTATTGATGCGTTGGCGCATCAGTGGCACGCTGACACGTGCAGATGCCGCTGACTGGAGTACGCACGAGTGGCTGCACTTTATCCGCAACCTGCCGGAAAGTCTCACGCCGCAGCAATTGAGAGAAATCGACACGGTGGGAGGGTTTTCGCATACGGGCAATGCCGAGATAATTGCAGCCTGGGCTTTGGTGGCGATCGCGAACAAGTACACGGATTTCTACCCGAGAATTGAGTCGTTCCTGGTACACACGGGCCGCCGTAAATTTCTGATGTCGCTATATCAGCAGATGACCAAGACACGCGAGGG
>JAAURZ010000163.1 GCA_012031955.1 Bacteroidia bacterium | reverse complement strand
GAGTGTATCGTGGGCGTAGGCATTCCTACAGTTCATGCATTGCAGCGCAGCATCGAGCATGTCGTGGAATCAAGGCTTCGACGTGGATTGGTGCTGCCCAGTTGGTGTGACCGCCGCAGTCCGTTGCCGCCTGCAGTGTGTAGTGCTCAGAATGGATCCAGAATAGCGTATTCCTCATCTGGGACAGAGTTGGGCACAAGTTTGCAGGATTCCCAGTGGATTCTCAGTTGCCAGTTCTGGGGTTCCAGTTTCTAGTGGTTTCAGTTTCAACTTGTTCTGCCAGTCCGCAATTTGATCTCTCATATTGTAACTGAGCGGCACATACAGGGTTGGCATTTGGCTGGGAAGGACACATGGATAGGAGCCACCGATGCAGCCGCCTTCTTGAGGTTTCTTGGCTTTGAGGCAGTTTTGGTCGAGTTCAGCTCGCCAGAAGCACAGCGTGCACGTGCAGAGGCACTAGCAGCTCTGGAGAGCATCCAGAGAGCACGCATGCAAGGTCGGTCAGATGAGGCAGCACGGTTGGAGGGCGGTCTCCATGCGCTGTGGGTGAATGCTGGATGTGCGTGGCCCCTTCCTCTCTGAGATGCTAGTAGAGCACGCAAACAGAACCAATGTCTCTATATAGTTCCAATTTCTCTACACATGCATGCTTGCTCAGCTTCGTGGCATGTGTCAGTGCACTTGCACCTGCGCATTGACGGTGGACTGCAAGGAATGCACCAGGCTTTAAGCATTGTTGTGATGCATGACTGGACAGTGAGTCTGTGTGCAGCGGAGATCCGTGTGAAGGGCATGAACACGCCCCCCTCCAGCTCCACCAATTCACAGAGCCTTTGAGCGCAATTGCTCTTTTCATCCGAACGAAGCCTGCTCCACGGTGGAAGTTCACGCCACCACCTTGTTTATGTTCGACCCGTGTTGTGGCTCCAACTTCAACTTTAACGGCGAGCCTACCTCCGGGCCTGCCTGGCGGGAACTGCGGCAGTATTACGCCGATCTCGACGGGTTTGATCTGACGATCACCGACGATGTGTTGAACTGATAAGACTTACTAGGTAGGTGGCACTAATACGACCCGTGGTATTTCCGCAAAACCACTCTGTGCCCGCGATGAGCACCAGCACAAAGAAAACCCACTTCAGATTTATAAGTGCATCGTATACTTCTTGGGAATGGATCACGCCGGTGGCTTCTGTCTGCTGTAGCGCCTGAGTAAGTTCACCTACGTTGGCTGCTTTGTAAAAGCTGCCGCCGGTGTTGAAAGAAACTTTTCTCAACAAATTGAAATCGGCGGTTAAATTTTGCAGTTCTATCAGCCGTTCCACCACGGCGAACTCTCCGCGCACTTCTTCGTCCTTGCCGTTCATGTCGGTATGGGCGCGATAGCGATATACACCCTCCGCGAGGCCGCCGATCTGGTAGCGTGTGTTGCCCGGGCTTGTTGCGTACGCATATTCCGTGCGCTTGCCTGCGTCGTTGGTCAATTCTATGGTGATGGTGTTGCCGTAGGTGGGCTCAAAAATGTCGTTGTATACCTGGCTTTCAAATACAACCGCTTCGGTATCCGAAAACTCCTGCTTAACGGGGTAGCTTCTGAAGCGTCGTCGGTCGTCGGTCGTGCTGAGGAACTGCATCAGCTTGCCGAAGAGTTCGTCGAAGGCGGTCGTGGTCTCGGTCTTCTCATATTCGTGCAAGCGCCAGCGCCAGAATCCTTCGCCCAGCATCAGTCCGATTTTGCGGTCGTTTTGTATGTCGACTGCCAGCAAGGGCTTGTCTGTTGTCACGCTTCCGACTTTCTGAAACAACAGCGGTGTGGCGCTCAGGGGTATTTGCATTTTACCAAAATGGACGGTTACCGGCGGGAATTCAGGCACGATGGTGTTCACGTCGGCCGACAGTGTGAAGTTGGAGAAATTGAGGTTGGTTATGGGTGTAACCTGGTCGAAGTCGCGTGGTGGTGTTTGAAACTGAATGGGCATGTTGGCGCGTGCCAATGCCTGCAGGTCGGACTGTGAGCCCAGCAGAAGCAGTAGCGATGATTTACTTTGCACGAATTTCTGAAACACGTCGCGCGTGCGGCCGCGCAAGTCAGGAGCCTGATCGAAAATGACAAGGTCGATATCTTCCGGCCGCAAGGTGGCCGGCTGCTGTTCGTGCAGGCCGGGTATGTGCAACAGAAACTCATAGTTGCTGTTTTTCTCAATGACTGCACGCAACGCTTTGATGTCGGGGTGCGGTGCTGGCGCCACCACGAGTATCTTCTTCTTCCCCGAAACTACTTCCACAAAAATCGACGACTTGTTGTTCTTGATATTGTACTCACCTCGCAGTACCTCCACCTGCACGTCGAGTTTCTGTATGCCCTGTTCTTCGGCCAGCGGCTGGAAGTCGAAGGTGATCACTTGGTTGTTGCCCGAATTCCTGGTTTGCTTGTCGAGCACCTTGCCACGATGGATGAGGGAAACGGTTACGTCTTGATTGGTGACTCCGCCAAGCAGCACTTCGGCACGCACGGGAAACTTGTTGCCTTCGTACGCGATCTTGTTGTAAGCTACGTTCCTGAGCGCCAGGTCGGTGCGTTGCGTGGTGTCGCCGACGCCCACGCTATGCACCGGAAAGTTGAAGCTCGCATACGCCGGTGAAAGGCCGGCGTTAAAGATGCCGTCTGAAACAAAAATGACACCGGCAATATTTTGTCCTTCATACCGCGACGTAACTCGCCGGAGGCCGTCGGTCAGGTTCGATTGCGTCTCGGCGAAAGTCCACGTGTCGGATTCATTGCCTGCCAGGTCAGTTTCTACCACGTTGTAGCCTTTGTCTTCCAATGCCTGGCGTGTCGTATGTAGCGCTTGCTCAAGGCGACCGAGCGCCACTGAATCGGTGGTTTCGGTTACCGACTCGGAGTTGTCGCGCAGGATAACGAACAGCGGTTTTTCAATTTCGCTGGTTATCTGTTTCACGATCGGTCCGAGCAACAGGAAAGCGAGCAGAAAGGCGAGCGCCGCCCGCACGGCAAACAGCACCCTGTTCATGGTGCGGCTCCAGGGATGTTTTGCGCTGTAGAGCAAGAAGGCATAGCCGATGCCGAGCAGCAGGCATACAAGTATGAAAGCCGGCGATGACTCAAATATGACTTGCTGTCGGTCCATAGTATTTGCTAATATCCATATTTGTCTTTCCACATCGCGCGCAGGTATTTACGCAACTCCTCTTCGCGCGGATTATTGCCCGGCTCATAAAACTTGGTGCCCTGGATGGCCTCCGGAAGAAACTCTGCGTCCACAAAGTTGCCTTCATAACTATGCGCATACTTGTATCCTTGTCCGTAGCCAAGGTTCTTCATCAGTTTCGTCGGCGCATTCCGGATGGCGAGCGGCACCGGCAGGTCGCCAGTCTCGTTTACTTTACGGATAGCGTCATCTATGGCAACATAGCTTGCGTTGCTTTTCGGCGAGCTGGCGAGGTATACCGCGCATTGCGCGAGAATGATCCTCGCCTCGGGGTATCCAATCACATTCACGGCCTGAAATGCGGCGTTGGCCAAGACCAGTGCGGTGGGGTTCGCGTTGCCGATGTCTTCCGAAGCAAGTATCAGCATTCGCCTGGCGATGAATTTCACGTCTTCGCCACCTTCCACCATGCGGGCAAGGTAATAGATGGCGGCGTTGGGATCGCTGCCTCTCACGGATTTTATGAACGCGGATATGATATCATAGTGTTGTTCGCCACTCTTATCGTAGATGGCGATCTTCTTCTGCGCCACGTCCATCACCAGTTGGTCGGTAACCGTAATCACGCCATCGGGATACGTTTCAGCGATGAGCTCAACGAGGTTCAGCAGTTTCCGGCCGTCGCCGCCCGACAAATTCAGCAGCGCGCTATGCTCTTCAATCTTGAACTGGCGGTGCTTCATTTCTTCATCTCGCGTAAGGGCATCGCTCACAAGCTGTAGCAATTCGGTTTCAGTCAAGGGCTTGAGGGTATACACCTGGCAGCGCGACAGCAAAGCCGAGTTCACTTCGAACGAAGGATTCTCGGTGGTAGCGCCGATGAGTGTGATCACACCCTTCTCAACTGCGCCAAGGAGCGCATCCTGCTGCGATTTGTTGAATCTGTGAATTTCATCTATAAAAAGTATCGCGCGGTTTGTGTGCCTGGCTTTCTCTATCACCTCACGCACTTCTTTTACGCCCGAGCTTACGGCGCTCAGTGTGTGAAATGGCTTTTTCACTTCGTTGGCAATAATATTGGCGATGGTTGTTTTGCCCACGCCAGGCGGCCCCCACAGTATCATGGACGGTATGTTGCCAGTGGCAATGGCTTTCCTGATCACGCCGTTGGGACCAGTTAAATGTCCTTGCCCCACCAGCTCGTCGAGGCGGGCTGGGCGCATTCGTTCTGCCAAAGGCCGGGTAGACTGCAGGTGCATAATCAGATCAGCAATATCAACACTACGGCGTTTGCCGTGATGGCCGTTAATATAGCAACCATAAAGGACAAACAAAGCAGGAGATACTTTAATCCCGTTTTCCATGCTTTTTGACCGTAGACGCGCCGCATGGCCATAAACAGATAGACAAAAATCCAAAGGAACAAGAGCGAAGGCAGCCATTCGATTCCTGGAATTTCCGACAACAAAATACCAACGATGCCGACCACAAAACAGAAGTTATAAAAGTGGACACCGAACACGAGGTGCTCTGAGTAATAGAAGTTTCGTCGTAAATACAATCCCTTTAGCAGCCATGCAAAGATAGGCAGCAGGATGAATATGATTTTGGGTGCGCTTTCCATGTACACACGGCTGAGCATGGTAACGGCTTCTACTTTGTCGGAGGCATATAGCCTGTTGAAGCGGATGGCACGCTCATTCATGATCCTGTCCCACGCGCCGTCGCGTAGCGATGGATCGAGCGCCAGTTGCGCGGAGTCGTACGCAGCTTCGGTTTTGAAAGGCGGGTTATAGGACGTGCCGAACATACTCAACCCCGGCAGCTCGTCTGGAATGCTGTCCGCCTCAGCCGCCACTTCCTTGGCAGAGCTTACGTACAACCAAAAGAACAGCAGAAAATAAATGAAGCTCAGGAAAACGTACATACGCGCCGGGTGGTAATACATTTCGCGTTTGCCCCCGATGTATGCCTGCGTGAGCTTGCCGGGTGCAAACAAAAGGTATCGAAGGCTGCGGAAAAATTTCGATTCAAAGCTGGTGAACGACCCTACAAAGTTGTTGAGCAGATCGCCCAGCGTCTGCCTCGCCGGCAAATCCTTTTGTCCGCACTGATAGCAGAACGCCCCTAGTAAACGTGTGCCGCAGTTCAGGCATGTCGCCGGTGTTTCTGCCTGCATGTCGCTCATAGGGTAAGCATGATTATGAATACGTCGACGACAAGTGCCAGGCTAACAAAGAATCCGAAGATAAACCACAGCATGCTGAATTTTACAAAGGTTTTAAACCAACCTTGATTGTACATGCGCTTCATGCCGACAAGCGGGTAGACTACCATCCAAACAACGAGGAAATACTTGATCCATCCAACGTACGGAATCAGCCCGACGAGCATCACAAGCGAACCGGCCAGGTAGAAGAAATTATAATAGTTGGTCGTGAATACGAGATGTTCGGAGTAAAAAAAATCGCGACGCACGTAGAGCAGTTTCAGGATGAGCGCGAAGATGGGCAACAAAAAGAAAAACACTTTGGGTGCATTGGCGGTGAACAACTCGGCAAAGTCTTTGGAAAACTCTCCTTTCCTGCCTTCGTATTTGTTATTCAGGTCAATTGCCCGGTACTGCGCCATTCGTTTAAACCAGCCGTCGCGGTCGGCTTCCGGAAGAGTTGATTGTATCGAATCGTATTGCGCCCGGGTTTTGTAGTCGGTGGAATCAAGCTTGAATCGTGTGTTGTTATTGTCTTTGCCGGACCCGCTGTCGCCATCATCGTCGCCATCCGCTGCGATCACGTTTTCGTGGGGTGTTGCTTTTAGCATCGCTGTCGGTGCTGTCATCGTCGTCGGGCAGGGAAACGAACAGCAGAAAGAATATAAAGAGATGAACACGTAGGCAC
>JAAURZ010000162.1 GCA_012031955.1 Bacteroidia bacterium | reverse complement strand
AAGAGGTGCAGCGTTCCAATATGAGCAAAACCTGCAGCTCCGAAGAAGAGGCAATAAAAACGGTGGCCTATTATAAAGAGAAGGATGGCACCGAGTGCTATCATAAGAAAGAAGGCGACCGATGGCTGGTGTACCGAACATCGGACAATAAGACCATCAAGTCAATCAACTACAGCCCGGCCGACCTCGAGCGTATTTTGAAAAACTGATTATTCAATCGAATTCACAGTGACCCAGTACCGGTATGCAACAATTGCCTTATCAAGGCCTGAAAGTCTTGCAAGATCGCGCTTGCTGTACCGCGGAAGGACAAGCTTGTTGATTTTTGCAAGTATTTTGAATATTTCCTTTTTCAATACGTTATTTTCCGTCGTTCACAACAATTTACAGGAACTATCTTAAATTTATTGTCGAGAAACCAAATATATGGAAACATTTAACCCAAGTCCCTTCCTCACTTTCTGGAACAATGCCATGATAGGCGGCGCTGCGCTCATGGCGGTAGCGGGCATTTTATATTACTTCTATCACAAAGTAAAACTGGCGTCCATCCATTCATACAAGGGCAAGTATGACTTTATTAATGAGAAGGAGATCAGACACTACAAAGCCACCTTCATCTTCTTCGCTCTCGGCGCCTTATGCTTGTCAATCTCTACGGGATGAACTCGCTCGACAAAGTTGAGATTTGGTTTTTTGTGCGCCTGTTCATCTCCCTGGCAGGCGGTACGCTGGTAGGCTACGTATCATACCTTGTGCTCGATTACTACTATCCCACCATACTCCATCGAAAGCTCACCAAGTGGCGCTACAAGCCGAGAGTGAACCCGGCTACCGGCAATACCATGAGGCTGCTGAGCGAAGAAGAAGAAGACGTGCATTTGGAAGAAGGCATGCAGGCAGAAGAACATATATTCTCCATCGACTACGATGTGTGGGTGGACGAACAGTCGGGCGATGTGCAGATTGAAAAATACCCCGGACACCTGCAGGCCCTGAAGTGCAACAGTTGCGGGTTCTACACCATGCGCGTGGTGCGCGAAGAGATTACGCAGCAGCCCGCCGCGGGTGCGCCAGGCGAACTGATCAAACACTTTCAATGCAATTACTGTAAGTCTGTACGAGCCACCGCCTATAAAATTTCCACCAAGGCACTCGAAGATTACAAGGCTACGGCGCTCAAACCCAGCTTCAGGAAAAACAAAAACGTGGACCTCATTCGTGTTGAGATACACTCAAACGTTTCCGGAAAGAAATTTTTCGAGTTCCAGAACTTGGAACAGGCAACCCGATTCCTGGAAGAATACGAAGACAAGGGTAGACAAACGCCTCTGACGACCTTCCGCGCCCCAAAATGGCCGTTTGGAATTTTTAATTGTGATTGATTAGTCTCCTTTGCGAAATTATCGTATTAAACTTGTTGAAAAAGGCATAGGTTTTGCCTTAAAGGAAAAGTAGAGAAAAGAGCAATAAGGATGAAAAAAACGATTTTGGGCTTGTTGGCTACCTTGGTGGTTTCTGTGGCCAGCGCCTATGTGGTTGTACCGTTAGAGTACGGTACCCCGACTTGAAACCAAAGGCAGTGTATGGAAAGGAAGCGCGGGTGGTGGCCTTTATCCTCGATAACAATCACTACCGTAAAATCCACCTCAACGACTCCCTGTCGTCGGCAATTCTCGACGAGTATGTCCTGAGTCTCGACAATAATAAAACGTATTTTCTGGCGTCGGACATCACTGCGTTCGAAAAGCTGCGGTACAAGATCGACGACCTTACACGCGCCGAAGATGTGACGCCGGCTTACGACGTCTACAAAGTATTCAGCAAGCGCTTTAACGAACGAATGGATTACGTGATGCACGCGCTGATCGGGTCCAACTTCGACTACGGCCTCGACGAATCGTACGAAACAGACAGAGACAAAGAGCCCTGGCCCAAGACCGAGGCGGAGCTGAACGACATCTGGCGCAAGATTATCAAGAGCCAGTCGCTTAGCCTCAAGCTGGCAGGCAAGTCGCCGGAAGACATCAAGAAGATGCTGACTGAGCGCTACGAAAGACTCATCAAATCCATGTCGCAGTTCAATAGCGAAGACGTGTTCGGCGTGTATATGAACACCATCACCGAAGCGTACGACCCCCATACCAACTACTTTTCGCCCAAGGCCGCCGACCTGTTCAACCAGAGCATGAGCCTTTCGCTCGAAGGGATCGGAGCGCGCCTTCAAACCGAAGGCGACTATACCAAAGTAGCCGAGATCATTGCCGGCGGACCTGCCGACAAGAGCGACCAGATCCACGCCAACGACCGCATCATCGGTGTGGCCCAGGGTGAAAAAGGCGAAGTAGTGGATGTGATCGGCTGGCGCGTAGACGACGTAGTGAAACTGATAAAAGGACCGAAGGGAACCACCGTTCGCCTCACCATACTGCCTGCCGAAACAGGCGTGAGCGGGCCGTCGAGGGAGATCGTGCTCGTGCGCGACAAAATCAACCTCGAAGATCAGCGCGCCAAGAAAGATGTGATACAGTTCGAAAAAGGTGGGAAGGCCATGAAACTGGGTGTCATAACACTACCGAGCTTTTACATGGATTTCGACGAATACCAGAAGGGCAATCCCAATTAACATGAGCACCACCCGCGACGTGCAAAAGCTCATTAAAGAACTGGAAACGGAAAAAGTAAACGGCATTAGTAGCTCGACCTGCGCAACAACGGCGGCGGATCGCTGGCCGAAGCCATCGATCTTACTGGTTTATTTATCAAAAATGGTCCCGTGGTGCAGGTGAAGAGTTCGACAAATCGCATCGAAGTAGGTGAGGACGACGATCCTGGCATATTGTATAACGGCCCGCTCGTAGTGCTCACCAACCGTTTCAGCGCATCGGCCTCCGAGATATTCGCCGGTGCCATACAAGACTATCACCGTGGCGTGGTAGTGGGCGAGTCCACCTACGGAAAGGGTACCGTGCAGCGCGTAGTAGACCTTGCGCCCTTCATCAACGAAAAGGAAGACAACGTCGGGAAACTGAAGATCACCTTTCAGAAATTCTATCGCGTAACGGGCTCCAGTACGCAGCACAAAGGCGTGGTGCCCGACGTGCAGCTTCCTACTGCATTGAACCCCGAGCAGTATGGAGAAAGCTCCAACGCCAGCGCACTGCCCTGGGACGAGATTCGCGGTACGCTGTACCAACGTACGCCCATTGTGAACGAAAAGGTGCTGACCGACGTCAACCGGGCTTATCAACAGCGCCTTAAGTCTGACGCTACGCTCGCCAAATTTATCAGCGAGACCGACGAAACACGAAAGAACATCAACCAAACTGTAATTTCCCTCAATGAGGAGGTAAGGAAAAAAGAAATGGACGACGCGGCTAAAAGGAAGGCCGCCAACGATAAACTGGGCACCAAGCTGAACGGTACAGAAGTGCATGCCAACAGCGACCTGTCCGACATAGTAGACGAATACCTGCGCGAAGGTTTGTTGGTGCTGTCGGATTTGATTTCTTCCAGCATCGGCTAAAACACAAGCCGACATTTTAGACGATTTCGAAAGCGGGACTTTTTAGCCCCGCTTTTATTTTGACATGTGTGTACCAAAAATCCATTTCGACACACTTATTCCCTTTTTTGCGATATTTGAGGATCATTTTCCAGCGGCAGAATGAGTGAAGAACTTCTTAAAGCTATTATCCAGTTGTTTGCCATTGTAGCGCGCGAACGCATTACTGACGATGAGCGAGCCAACATCAAGGAATTCCTCAGCCTGCACCTCAACCAGGACGCTACACGCTACTACCTGAACTTGTTCGACGAGTTCTGCAAGACCAACCAGGTAGCTGCCCGTAAAGAGCTCAATACCCTCGACCAGGACACACAACAGTTTGTTGACGACTGGTCCAAGATCATGGAGATCGTGAAGAAGGTGAACCAGGCCCTCACTATGCAGCAAAAGCAGGTGCTGGTACTCAAGATAATCGAACTTGTTTTTGCCGATCACGAAATTTCAGAGCGCCAGGGCAACCTCGTCTTTTACGTTGGGCAGGCGCTCAAAATACCAAGGCAGGACATTCAGGCACTCCGCAATTTTGTGGTCGGGCAAGACAGCGACGAACTCGCCTCGCGCAATGTATTGATCATCGACGAAGGGTCCGGCGAATATCCCGGGCCACGCATCGTCGCAAAAAACCTGACCGGGTTGATCGCCATCCTGCGCCTGCCCGACGCGGAGACTTACTTCGTCAAGTACCTGGGCATTACCACGCTCTACCTCAACAGCATCCTGCTTCGCAGCCGCCACATCGACGTATTCCCCACAGGCAGCACCATTCGCGGCGACAAAATCGAGTCGATTTATTACAGCGACATTGTCGGCAAATTCCTGGTCGACGAAAGCAAAGCCAAAATTTCTTTCGCGGCCGACCATATATTCTATCACTTCAGGAGTGGCCGTGCCGGCCTTCAAAATATTAACGTATCCGAGCAGGGCGGTAAGCTGATCGGCCTTATGGGCGCAAGCGGCTCGGGCAAGTCTACGCTGCTCAGCGTGCTCAACGGGTCTGAGAAACCATCCAGCGGCCGGGTCATGATCAACGGCATCGATATTCACGAAGAGCCGCACAGGGTCGCAGGCGTGATCGGCTACATCCCGCAAGACGACCTGCTTATTGAAGACCTGAGCGTATTCGATAACCTCTATTTTGCGGCCAAACTTTGCTTCGGACACTACAGGCACGAGGAAATACTCGCCCTGGTCGAGAAGGTGCTGCAAAACCTCGGCCTCACCGAAATACGCGACCTGAAAGTGGGCTCGCCCCTTGCCAAAACAATCAGCGGCGGACAGCGAAAGCGTATCAACATCGGACTCGAACTGTTGCGGGAACCTACCATCCTCTTTGTTGATGAACCTACCTCGGGCCTGTCGTCGCGCGACTCCGAAAATATCATGGACTTACTCAAAGAACTTTCGCTGCGTGGCAAAATGATCTTTGTGGTAATACACCAACCGTCGTCCGACATCTTCAAAATGTTCGATACCCTCATCATCCTCGACGTCGGTGGGTTTCAGATATACTATGGAAACCCGGTGGAGGCAGTCAACTACTTCCGCGAAATTGTAAATGCGGCCATCAAGAATCAGGGAGCCTGCCCCACATGCGGCAACATCAACCCCGAACAGATATTCAGCATCATCGAAACCAAAGTTGTGAATGAGTACGGACGGCTCACACACACACGCAAAATATCGCCGGCTCAATGGTATCAATACTTTAAACAGCGCATCAAGATGGTGCGGGTAGAGCAGGTGAAGGACGCATTGCCCGTTGTCCAGAAAATTCCGAACTGGTTGAAACAGTTGCGCACCTTCGGCGCACGCGATGTGCTCGCCAAATTGGCCAACCGCCAATACCTGTACATCAACTCGCTGGCATCGCCGTTGCTGGCCTTCTTCATTGCCTTTATGGTGAAGTACTACAACGTACTCAATTCACCCACACCCACATACAGCTTTTACGAGAACCACAATATTCCAGTGTACTTTTTCATGAGCGTAGTAGTGGCATTGTTTTTCGGGTTGACCATGAGTGCTGAAGAAATTTTCAGAGATCGTAAAATACTCAAGCGCGAGCGGTTCCTGCACCTGAGCCGCAGCAGCTACCTGGTGTCCAAGGTGGTGATCCTCTTCCTGATATCGGCCCTCCAAACCATTCTGTTCATGCTCGTTGGAAATCTTATTCTTGAAATACCACTGAGCGAACTCCGCTACTGGGTCATACTTTTCAGTTGCTCATGTTTTGCCAACATGCTTGGTCTCAACATCTCGTCGGCATTCAACTCTGCGGTTACCATCTATATTCTCATACCCTTGCTCATCATTCCGCAGTTGTTACTCAGCGGCGTGGTGATCAGCTTCGACAAATTCAATCCCAGCGTAAGCAAGCCCATAGGCGTACCGTTTATTGGCAACGTGATGGCCTCGCGTTGGGCGTTCGAAGCATTTATGGTTACGCAGTTCAAAGACAACCCGTTTGAGCGCCAGTTCTATTCCCTCGACCGCACCATTGCCATGGCCGAGTACAAGC
>JAAURZ010000161.1 GCA_012031955.1 Bacteroidia bacterium | reverse complement strand
GCTGCGAGTGTGGCAGTAGTTGCGCTAAATTGATTGATTCGGTCCCGCATCACGCAGTGGTTGGGGTAGTTTATATCGAACGAAATATCTACTTCATCAAAGCTAGACGGGCATGAGCCGTTATCGATTGTCCATCGCAGCGTGTAGGTCGTACCACCAACACCTGAGAAGGTTGAAGCTGGATCGTTGGGATCGGCAAGCACACCACCGGCGCCCGCAATAATAGTCCATGTACCGGTGCCCACAACAGGCGTATTTCCATCCATCGTAGTCGGCCCACATACATTCTTGTCGGGCCCGGCGTCCGCTGTGGTTGGCAGGGCGTCAAACGAAATCGTTGCATCGTCGGTAGAGCTTCCGCAGGCATTGGATATCGCCCACTGTAGCACGTAAGTGACGCCTGATGTTCCTGTAAAGTCCGTCGTTGGATTGGCCGGATCAACAAAGCTGCCGCCAAGGCCGCTTATCACTGACCATGTGCCCGTTCCGGATACAGGGGTATTGCCAGCCAGCGTAACCGTGGTTGTACATTGTGTTTGGTCAGCGCCTGCATCGGCCACGGAAGGTGCGATATCGAACACGATCGTAACGTCATCGTTGCTCGGTGTACATAACGCGCCGTTAGATATTTCCCAGCGAAGTACATAGGTTTCTCCTGCGGCTCCATTAAAGTCAGTGGTCGGACTGGTGTCGTCGACGAAAGAACCGCCTACCCCGCTTAAGATGGTCCACTGCCCGACGCCCACGACAGCAGTGTTGGCAGCGAGGGTGGTGAACGTAGCACACACTGCCTGATCAGGGCCGGCATCTGCCGTGGTGGGCGTATTCACGTCAAAGGCCACATCCACCTCGTCAGTACTGGCGGGGCAGGTTCCGTTGGTGATCGTCCAGCGTAATGTGTAGGTGGTTCCTCCAACACCGGAGAATAAACTGTTGGGATCGTTTGGATCAGCAAGCAATCCTCCCGCGCCAGTGATGATTGTCCATTGTCCGGTACCCACTGTTGGCACGTTGGCCGAAAGAACCACGGGACCACATATCGATGCATCAACTCCGGCATCTGCTATTGTAGGGTTCTCATCAAAAACAATCATCACGGTGTCTGCACTGCTTCCGCATACCGAGGTGATTACCCAACGCAACAAATATGTTTCACCAGCAGTGCCACCGAAGTTGGAGTTCGGATCAAACGTATTTCCAACCGAACCGCCTGCGCCACTTACAATGCTCCACGAACCCGTACCTACTACCGGGTTGTTGGCGCCAAGCACCGTTGACGTACCACAGATTTGCTGATCGGGCCCCGCGTTGGAGGCAGTTGGTGTATTACTATCAAATGATATATCTACTTCATCAATGCTGGGTGGGCACGATCCGTTAGTGATCGTCCATCGCAATGTGTAGGTCGTACCTGCGGTACCACTAAAGGATGTCGCCGGGTCTGTCGGATCAACAAGCACTCCGCCGGCACCGGACATAATAGTCCATGTGCCTGTGCCAACCAAAGGCGTATTTGCTGCAAGCGTGGCTGCCCCGCATATGTTCAATTGGTCTGGTCCTGCGTTGGCAGTCGTAGGCGCCACCTCGAAAATTATCTGTACGTCATCTTCCGACGGCGTACAACTTCCGCTGCTGATGGTCCAGCGCAGAACGTATGTGGTACCTGCAGCGCCGGAAAATGCACTCGCCGGATCGGCGGTATCGGTGATAGCACCACCCACGCCGCTCACAATTGACCATAAGCCCGTACCCACGACTGGTATATTACCGGCCAGGTTTGTTGACGGACTGCACACGGACTGATCGGCTCCGGCATCGGCAATGGTAGGATCCGCGCCCAGCACGATTGTAACCTGGTCGATGCTCGTAGCACAGCCCCCACCCGAGTCGATGGTCCATTGCAGCACATAGGTAGTCCCTTGAACGCCGTTGAATGCTGACACAGGATCGGCAGGATCCACTATTGTTCCTCCTGCGCCACTCACGATGCTCCATGCTCCTACGCCTATTAACGGTGTGTTGCCGGCAAGAACCGTAGATGCTGCGCAAAGGTCCTGATCGGGACCAGCGTCCGCAGTGGTCGGTGTATTTATGTCGAACGTAATGTCTACGTTATCGGTGCTTGGTGTGCATGGACCATTCGCAATAGACCACCGCAGCGTATAGGTTACGCCGGCAGTGCCGCTAAAACCGGAGGTGGGATTGTTGGCATTTGCAAGAGCTCCGCCAGCGCCAGCAATGATTGTCCAGGTACCCGTACCGATAGCAGGTGTATTCCCTTCGAGGTTAGTAGGGCCACAGACTGTCTTGTCGGGGCCTGCATCTGCTGTGGTGGGCAGCGGAGGCTCCGTTACATTGATGGTTGATTGTGTTGAACAACCATTGGCGTCTGTTACTGTTACTGTAATTGTTCCTATACCTGCACCTGTAAAATCAAGGGTTGTGGCTGTAGTGCTGGTGGCCGCTCCTGTTGTGTTCGTGTCCACCACAAATGTGTAGCCGGGAGTACCTCCGCCTGCTGCGAAGCTGCCTGCGCCATTGGTATCACCATTGCAGGTGAGCAAAATGTCTCCTGTAGTATTCAGTGTGAGTGCCGCCGGCTCGGTTACATTAATGGTGGCCTGCTGCGTGCAGCCACTTGCATCGGTTACGGTTACCGTAATAGATCCAACGCCAGCACCTGCAAAGTCGAGGGTGGCGGCTGTGGTACTAGTGGTGCCGCCGGTAGTGTTTACATCAACTGTAAAAATGTATGGCGCTGTACCGCCGCTCGCGGTAAACGTGCCGGTGCCATCGGTGTCGCCGTTACACAATAGTGCAAAATCAACTGACGGCGTCAGTACCAGCACAGGTGGTTCGTTGACATTAATGGTCGCTTGCGTGCTGCAGCCGCGTGAACGTCAGTTACTGTTACGGTGATGAGCCGGCGCCGGCCCCCGTAAATAAGCGTCGTTGCCGTTGTAGTGGTGGTAGCACCCGTGGTGTTGGCATCCACGGTAAATGTATAACCTGGCGTGCCGCCCGCCGCCGTGAAGGTACCTGCGCCATTTGTGTCGCCGTTACAATTAAGGAGTATATCGCCGGTAGTTGCCAACGTTATCGCGGGAGGTTCAGTCACATTGATCGTGGCTTGCTGCGTACAGCCATTGGCGTCGGTCACCGTTACGGTGAGTACACCAATACCTGCGCCAGTGAAGTCAAGCGTGGTCGCGGTGGTACTGGTCGTGGCGCCCGTCGTGTTGGCATCCACAGTGAAAGTGTATCCAGGCGTACCTCCTGCGGCGGTAAAGGTGCCCGCGCCGTTGGTGTCGCCGTTGCAACCAAGGAGAATGTCGCCGGTTGTTACCAGTGTCAACGCAGGCGGCTCAGTGATTGTGAGTGTAGATTGTGCAGTACAGCCGCTGGCGTCGGTTACCGTGATGGTGATTACGCGGCGCCGGCATTCGCAAAATCGAGCGTCGTAGCCGTCGTGCTTGTTGTACCCCCGGTTGTGTTGGCGTCGACGGTGAAGATGTATGGTGCCGTGCCGCCGGCAGCGGTAAAGGTGCCGGCGCCAGTCGTGTCGCCGCCGCAGCTAAGTGCTATGTCTCCACTGTTAACCAAAGTCAGCACCGGCGGCTGGGTGACATTGATGGTGGCTTGCTGTGAGCAGCCATTCGCATCTGTCACGGTCACGGTGATGACACCAATGCCCGCACCCGTGAAATCAAGTGTTGTAGCCGTGGTGCTCGTAGCAGCGCCTGTTGTGTTGGTATCGATGGTGAATGTGTATCCTGGCGTACCTCCTCCGGTCGTGAATGTCCCGGCGCCATCAGTGTCTCCATTGCAGCCCAAAAGAATATCGCCGGTTGTTACCAAGGTGAGCACCACCGGTTCGGTCACATTGATAGTCGCCTGTTGTGAGCAGCCGTTGGCATCTGTCACAGTTACAGTGATAGCGCCTGCGCCAGCTCCGCTAAAGTCAAGCGTCGTCGCAGTAATGCTGGTTGCACCTCCGGTGGTATTCGCATCGACGGTGAATGCATATGGCGCCGTGCCGCCGCTCGCGGTAAAAGTACCCGCGCCGTTTGAGTCGCCGTTACACAACAAAGCGACATCTGCGGAGGGCGTAAGTACCAGTACTGGTGGCTGCGTTACGTTGATAGTCGATTGCGTCGAACATCCGTTGGCGTCGGTCACTGTGACCGTAATTGTACCGATGCCTGCCCCGGCAAAGTCAAGTGTGGTGGCCGTTGTGCTGGTAGTTGCGCCAGTGGTGTTTGTATCGACAGTAAATGTGTATCCGGGTGTGCCACCGCCTGCTGTAAACGTACCTGCTCCATCGGTATCGCCATTGCACCCCAGCAGAATATCGCCTGTCGTATTCAGGGTGATTGCCGGTGGCTGCGTCACATTGATGGTAGCCTGCTGGCTGCAACCATTAGCGTCGGTAACGGTTATGGTAATAACACCGATACCCGCACCGTTAAAATCCAATGTAGTGGCCGTGGTGCTGGTAGCGGAACCCGTGGTGTTGACGTCAACCGTGAATGTGTAGCCGGGTGTGCCACCCGCCGCTGTGAACGTGCCAGCGCCATTGGTGTCTCCATTGCAATTCAAAAGAATATCGCCGGTAGTAGTAAGTGTAAGCACCGGTGGCTCGGTAGTCGTAAGCGTGGACTGCGCTGTACATCCGTTAGCATCGGTAACAGTTACCGTGATAGCACCTGCACCCGCAGTGATGAAATCAAGCGTTGTTGCAGTTGTACTGGTAGTGCCTCCTGTTGTGTTAGAGTCAACCGTAAAATTGTATGGCGCTGTTCCACCTGCCGCTGTAAAAGTGCCGGCTCCATTCGTGTCGCCGCCACATGCCAGCGCAATATCGCCGCTGTTCACGAGGGTGAGCACCGGCGGCTGTGTTATGTTTATGGATGACTGCGTTGAACATCCGTTGGCATCAGTCACCGTCACAGTAACAACGCCGATGCCAGCACCTGTAAAATCAAGAGTCGTGGCGGTAGTGCTTGTGGTTGCCCTGTTGTATTCAAGTCTACCGTAAAAGTATAGCCCGGTGTACCGCCACCTGCGGTGAATGTGCCCGCGCCATCAGTGTCGCCGTTGCACCCCAGCAGAATGTCGCCGGTGGTGGTGAGCGTCAATACCGGCGGCTCTGTGATATTGATCGTCGCCTGTTGCGTACATCCGTTGGCATCTGTCACCGTTACAGTGATCGCACCTATGCCAGCACCGGTGAAATCGAGTGTTGTCGCTGTTGTGCTCGTGGTGGCACCCGTCGTGTTGCTGTCGACTGTAAAGGTGTAGCCTGGTGTGCCACCGCTCGCCGTAAAAGTGCCCGCGCCATCGGTGTCGCCGGCGCAGGACAGTAGTATGTCTCCCGAAGGAGTTAATACCGGTTGAGGGTTCACTGTGATATCAGCGGAACCCGTCATGAACACAGGGGTACAGAACCCGTTGGACCCCTGGATAGTGAAGTTGTAAGTGGTACCAGCAGACGAAAGTTCTGCCGGCGGGATAATAAATACCAATAGCGCACCTGTACCGTTCTGCGTGATGCCGGTGGGTGCGCCGTCTTTATATATTTCATACACCACCCCTGGAGGCGGCGCGGGCGGTGAAGCCTCGGAGTTGGATAGCGTTATTATTCCTTGCTCTCCCACGCACACCGAAGGAGTGGTTGTGCCTACGGTAAAGGAGTTATCGGGTGAAGGGTCTGTTATTACGAAAACCCGGGTTTGCGAGCAATCGGAGTAATCATCTTCCACCAAAAGCGTGTACGTTCCACCGGCGAGGCCATTCAACACGATGGGTGTAGTGCCGTCGGTTTGGATGTTTTTGGGCAGTGACGGGTCCTGGCTGTTATCAGATGTCCATGTATAAGTGAACGAAGCCTGAGGGCTTGTCTGGTTGGGGGTTGGCGGCCCGAGTGTGAGAGATCCCCCACTTATTGTTGACTGAATTTGCCCATCGGGCGACTGGCACGAGGTGTTATTGGAGAGCGCATCTTGCGAGAGCGATATAGCGGGCAGGCTTGTGAGCACTGCGGGCGGAAAACCGGAGAATGTGTTGATGTTTGGACGTGTTGTCCTGG
>JAAURZ010000160.1 GCA_012031955.1 Bacteroidia bacterium | reverse complement strand
GAAGTACAATAAGATGAACGAAGCAATAGCGCCGAAGAGCGTGCCGACTACGCGGTCGCGATTTCTTTTTGTGTGAGGCTGTACACCGGCCGCAGTATAGTGGCAATGGTGAGCATAACCCAGTAGGAATTGCTGGTGGGAAGCACAAGGCTGATTCCATAGCCTGCCAACATGGCGATGGAAAGGCGCACCGCATGCCTGAAGTGATTGCTTTGCAGCGTAAAGTTTTCGAGCAGCAGCGACAGTTCGATGGGTTGCTTGGTTACAAAGCGCGAGAGCGAGGCCTCGCGCGATCCGGGCAGCGCCCTGGTAGTTTCAAAATGACTATAGATGCCAAGGCGGTGCATGCGATCGGCGATCGACTTGATGTTGTTGATGATCCTGACCACGGCCTGGTAGGCATCGGCCTCAAAGCCGGATGGAGGCAGCCGGTCGAAGTGATCCTGAAGTTGTTTGACGCCGGCTTTTACCGCCATGTTGTCGGTGGCCGGCGGCGCTGCACCGCAAGCGCCACCATTTCCATGTAGTCGCCCATATCTACGATTACCTGGTGCATCCTTTCCATCGTTCCGGTTCCCTTCAAGGTGCGATGCAACTCCTTGTAATCTTCGTAGCTCGACATAGTTTGCTCATACAAGTCCACCGATTCAATGAACATCAGCATCAGGCTGCGTCCTTTCGGCGCGGCATCCGTCACAAATTCGCGCGTCTTGAACAGCAGGTCGCGCACCTGCTGCTGCACCTGCTGCACATCTACCTGTTCGAGCATGAGCCGGTTGTAGTGGTCTTCGTCTACCTTGGTGGCGTCGTAAAAATCAGACTTGGCTTTTACGTAGTCAGCAAGCGCATTCAAGTATTCGCCCATGGCCTGCTGCACCAGCAAGTATGGCCTCACGCGATAGGCAATGAGGCTTAAGCCCGTGTACCACAGCCCGCCGGCGGCCATGAGCGCGGTGTTTATCCATATCGTATAAGTGTGGTCGCCGGGCGTTACATTGAGTACCATAACCACAAGCGCAAGCACGCCGATGGAGCTGGCGCGGTTGCCGTAGATGCCGGCGAGTGAAAACAAAAACGAAAGCGCGGCAATTTCAATCCACAGCAGGGCAGGTACTGATTGACAAAGCCCTGTAACAAGAAGCGTTGCAGCGTTAAGGGCAGTACTTGTGAGGAGTCCGTTGCGGCGATGGTGTATAGGGCCCGGCTGATCGGCGAGGCTCACAAACAGCGCGCCCCACACGAAGCTGATGGCCGCTGTGAGCAGGTCCCAGTAGGCAAGCACCAGCGTGGGTATCATGATGCCTACCGTAATGCGCACACCTGTGTACAGGTAGTGGCTGGTTGCAAAACGTTGGATGTCGCGCGTGTAGTGGGAGGCGATAAACATGTTTCAATAAAAATACGAAACATGCGCCACCACACAACCGGTGGCGTGGCGATGGCGGCTAGAAAATGTGACGAACAAAGATGTGGTCGAGCTCCTTGTAGAACAGTTGCTCGTTGCCTTCGGCAAGGGACGTGCGGGAGTGCGTGCTCACGTCGTCCAGCAGTGGTTTGTAATGGCTTTGATCGACAGGCATGAGCAACAACTCCTTCAAATCTTTCTTTATGAATTCGACCCGAACAGTACTTAGCTCCTTGATGTTGAACTTGTCGGCTATGTAGGCTTTCAGATGTCTTTCGTCCAGAAAGTCTTTTATGAGATCATTTCGGAGGTTCCGAACGATTTCCACCACATCCAGTTGACTACGGTAGTCGATGCTTTCCATAAGTTCTTGTTTTCTCGGGCCGCCATTTAACTCATACACAAGGCGGACCTTGCCAAAGGTAGCATATTTAGTGTTTCCCTTTTGTGAAATTATTGGCTCGCGGGAAATTCTTAGGAGGCATGTTTTGTTAAATTTGAGTCCGGCACCTGGCCAGAGCAAGTTCATGAGCCACAACAACAAGTTATTATCTGAGCAGTTACGACGCACCATGCGCCTGTGGGCAAGTGGCGTGGTAGTGGTGTCCACGGCTTACAAAGAGCAGCGTGCCGGCATGACGGTGAGCTCTTTCACATCGGTTACGATCGACCCGCCTGTGATTCTTGTGTGCCTCAATAAATCAGCCTATACACTTAAGTTAATTCGCCGGTCGAGAATTTTTGCGGTATCGGTTCTGGGTGAAGAACACAAAGAAATATCTCAGCACTTTGCCAGGCAAACGCCGACCAACGTAGAAGATCGCTTCGACAATATGCATGCACACACCGTTATTACGGGCGCACCCATTCTTACTGAATCCATCGGCTGGCTTGACTGCGAGGTGATGAACATCCGCGAGATGGGCACACATTACATCGTGGGTGGAAAAGTGCTGGCGACAGAGCAGCGCGAAGATGCAGGCAGGCCGCTGCTGTATTACGATCAGAATTACCGACGCATCATCGACGATCCGCATTAGCCTTAACTAAAGACATACGCGCTCAAAGAACTTGTATTCGATTGTTAAGGTGCCACGGCACTATTTAATCTTGAGGGGCACCTGAGGCAAGCCCCATCCTGCGCCATATATTAGTCGTGGCCGCGCCCCGGAATGGCCAAAATCGACCCGAGATAAGGGAACAAAATAACCGGCTGTTCGAATGTCGGCAAGGCCCCATGAAAGTGGGGCTTTTTTAGGGCCCGGGCGAAATTTACGCCTGTAGTCAATTAGGAGACAATATCCTTATATCTTTGCGCCAACTTTTACGTAATAGTGCTGGTGGTACGACTGATGGGGGATTATTTGTTTAAGAATTTCTTTTTTTGGGCCATATCGGCCCGCAAGTTCCAGCCAGAAATCGTGTGCGAATCATTAACTGTGAAAGCCTGTGCCGCTTTCACTTTTTACCCATATACTTTCTAGGATCAAATTGACGAAGTTGGAACAAGTGGATGTTGGGGTGTGGCAGGATTTGTTTACATCCATTATTGAAGATGCGGATTCGAATGTCCTTCTGATTGACGAAGAATTCAAAGTGATTACCCTCAACCCTGGTTTTTACTGGATATTCAGTGAAACCTATGGTATTGAGCTACACAAAGGGTCTTCGATATTAGGCGCGATGGAAAGGGTAAATCCGGTGCTCGCGCACGAGTGGAAAGAGCGATTCGTGCTCGCCATGAGCGGCACACCCATCAAGGTTGAAGACGTGTTTGACCTCGATGGCCGGCGCCATTTTTGGGAGACTCACTTCAAGAGCATCTCCAGGCCAGATGGCACGCAGGTGATCTCGGTTTTCAGCCGCGACATCACAGTAAGAAAAGCTTACCAGAAGAAATTGCTGGAAAACGAAGCCAACGTTAGGTCTATCCTCAACACCATTGAAGACAGCATCTGGCTCGTGAACAACCGGTTTGAATTGATCGACTTCAACCGCGAGTTTTATCGCAGCTACAAGATCGCATTCGGTGTGAAGCCTGCGCGCGGTAAAAATATCCTCGACCTTATTCCTTCCGGCCACCCGCATTTGCGCGACATGTGGAAGGCACGATACCAAAACGGCATTCTTGGCAAGCCGGGTAAGTACTTCGACAATTACACCGTGGGCGAAGACTTGCGCACCTATGAGGTGAAAACTATCCCATCATAGAAAACAGCGCCGTGCGCGGCCTCACCATTTTAGCGCGCGACATCACCCAGCAAAAGAAGTCCGAAGACCTGCTCAAACAACAGAACGAGGAACTCATCAAGATCAACAGTGAACTGGACCGGTTCGTGTACAGCGCATCGCACGACCTGCGCGCGCCGCTTATGTCCGTGAAGGGCCTGCTGAACATGATACGTCTCGATCCCGAAAAGGACAACACCTCACACTACCTTGAGCTGATAGACCGCAGCATTCACAAGCTCGACAGTTTTATCTCCGACATCATCAACTACTCCCGCAACGCGCGAATGGACGTGATGCCCAAACAGATCGACTTCAGCGAACTGATACAAGAGTCGATCAATAGCCTCAAGTACATGGAAGGAGCGGAAGAGGTACGCTCCGAGGTGCACATCAACGCCAGGGTGCCTTTCTATTCTGACTATAGCCGGCTGCTCATCATCGCCAACAACATCATCGCCAACACCGTGCGCTACCGCGATACATGGAAGGAAGACTCCTACATACGTATCACAGTCGACATCGAAAAAGACAACGCGATCATTGTGTTTCAAGACAACGGCATTGGTATTGCCGAAGAATACCGCGACAAGATTTTCAAAATGTTTTTCAGAGCCAATGCCGACAGCAAAGGCTCGGGACTCGGTTTGTACATCGTGAAGAGCGCCGTTGAAAAAACTGAGCGGCGAAATCAAAGTAGCCTCCAGCCTCGGCGAAGGCACAGCCTTCACCATCAAAAATTCCGAACCTGAGAGACATAAAAAGCAGGTGCCCCGCGACTGCACATTGTAGTACCTTATCCGGGAAATCCTATTTTTGCAGTTTCCTTTGAATCAGCGCATGGCCAGACCCTTTCGCAAGACTGTCAAATACGAGGCCCTTTACTTTTTTGTGAAGGCCATGATCGCGATCGCGCGGCTGACGCCGCGCCGGTTGTGGCTGCGTATATGCGGAGCACTCGCCAGGGTCTATTTTACCTTTGCGACACACGAGCGAGCGAAAGCAATCGCGAGCCTCACGGTGGCGTTTGGCAACGAGGCAAGCGCGCAACAAATTCGCGCGCTTGCCTGGAAATCATTCTCGATGCTGGGGAAGAACGCCGGCGAAATACTCAGGTCCACGGGATTCAGCACGGCCAGGCTCAACGAACTCCTTGTTATAGAAGGAGAGGACCATTTTGCGCAGGCGCGACATTCAGGCAAAGGACTTGTCTTTATAACAGGTCACATCGGCGCATTCGAACTGATGGTGTCTTACTTTGCATCACGCTATGACAAGCCCTATGTGATAGGCACACCACTCAAAGACGAAAAGCTCAACAACCTGCTGCTCGCACAACGCGGCGCGCATGGCGCCATGCCTGTAGAACGCGGCAAAGACATGGCCAGGGTTTTCCGGCATCTCAAGAACGGCGGCACTGTAGCCATGCTCATCGACCAGGACACGCGGGTAAAGAGTACTTTCGTCGACTTCTTCGGCGAGCAGGCATACACGCCGGTAGGGGCAGCATTGCTCGCGCAGCGTACTGACGCCACCGTGCTGGTGGGCTCCATCCACCTGGGCGAAGACCTGAAACACCATATCGTTGTGAATCCCCCCATCAAAGTAGACATCACCGGCGATGAAGAAAAAGATATTCACACCAACACCCAGCGATTCACCAAAGAACTTGAAGACATTATCAGGAAATATCCCGAGCAGTGGATATGGATGCACCAACGGTGGAAGACCCGGCCCGGCGATGTCGGCGCAAGACATGGTCGACACCGTGCTCGATCTGGCCGGGCAGCATGCAGCGCTCGTTGCCGTTGCTCAAGCCGCAGGCTTTCAAGCTGACCGAGGGTCAAGCGTCAGTGATGTACCGCGAGAGCAGCGACGGCAAGAAGAAGCGCCGGTTGGCCTTGGCGGTCACGATGGACGACAAGGAAGGCAAGCGGGTCGCGGACATGAAGGTCAGCGTCGACCTAGGCGACTACGTCGTAGTGGGCCGCTCGATCGACAACGGCAAGACCGGCCACGTGCTCGCGCTCAGCTGTCACTGAGCCGGCGGCCGGACCGCGCGGCGCCGGTCGCACCGCTGCCGCGAAGCTGCTATACCCTGGTCCCCTTGGGTTGGTTCGCCTCGCATCTCCTCCGATCCCGGCAGGCCACCGGGCTGGCCTCGTGGCAGGACAACGCACCGCGCGTGGTAGCGTGGCCTGACCGAGGTCGCTGACCATGTGGGTGAATTCGTCCTCCGCGAACCGGCGCTGGGTGATCCTCGGTGCCACATCGATGGGCCTGTGCATCGCGCTCATGCTCTCGGTGTTCGTGCTGTATCCGTGGGTCGGCGAGCGCAAGCTACACGGTGCGCTGCACAAGGCCGGGCAGCGGTTCGGGCGCACCGCTCTACGCCGAGCACGTCGACGTCAGCTTCGGCTCGGCGACGATCACCGGCGTTGGTGACTCCGCCGGGGCCGGGC
>JAAURZ010000159.1 GCA_012031955.1 Bacteroidia bacterium | reverse complement strand
CTGCTGGCGCTGTTCTCGCACATCGACACGCAGGATGGCCGCGCCTGGGTCATCGACCGCGATCAGAGCCGCCGCTTGAGCATCGTGCCCTCGCTGTATCGCAAACTGTTCCTAAACCCCACGGTGACGTCACCGGATGTGGCCTTCGCCGACAAGCAGCCCGCTGGTGGGGTCGAGGCCCACCCAACCGGCGCCCGGCAGGTAGACTTCGGCCCAGGCGTGCATATAGCGTTTGTCTTGATCCGCGTCCCCTTCCTGGTAACCACTGACGAATCGGGCGGCGAGGCCGACCGAGCGGCAGATATCGATGAACAGCACGGCCAGGTCGCGGCAGGCACCCTGCCGTTGTTCGATCGTTGTGGCCGGCGGCCAGGGACCGCCCGTCGGGAGAGAACGTGATGGACTCGAGTCCGCCCGGGACAGGGATGACGCCCTCCGCCCTACCGCTGGCCACGTCGTAGACCTCGACGGCGCGTCGGACGTACGAGGCCCGGCACAGCAAGCGGCCGTCGGGGCTGAAAGCAGGTGTGGAGTCCCAGGTAAACTCCGAATTTGTTTTGGGGTCGTCGTCCCTGATCGGCGTGTTCACATTGATTGGAACTGGTTCCGTCCAGCTACCACTTCGGAATCTGGATATATAGAGGTCTACGTCCCAGCCGTCTTTCTTGCGTCCGGTGTTTCCTTTGGCGAACACCATGGTTTTGCCGTCGGGTGTAAAAGTAACGCAGCCGTCATTCACGCTTTCGGAATTGATTCCATTATCGAGCGGCGCCATCGTGGTTACATCTACGTTGGCACCTCGTGTTGCCATTTTGTAGATGTCTGTAAAGGGTGTGCCGCTCGCCTCAGTAAACTTTCCCTGTAGCGCGGGCCGCCGTGATATACAGTTCACCATTGAGATACACCGGCGCATACTCGGCGTTAGGCGAATTTACGAGTTCCAGGTTTTTTACTTTGTAGAAATTCTCGGACGAGGCAACTTTGTTGATGTAGTCCATTCCCTCCAGTTCTACGCGCGCGCGTTCCTTCATCTTTTGCTCGGTGGCGTTCGCCATGAGGTCGTTAAAATGCTGCCTGGCCTCTTCATACTTGCCGTTTGACTTGAGCGCCTGAGCGTAGTAAAACTTGACGGTATCTTTGTCGATACCCGGGCCACCGGCTTTCTGATAGAAAGGTTCGGATTCCTTTACTCGGTTAGAGAGCCTGTATGATTCTGCTATGAAATAACTGGCGCGTCCGTCGCGCGGGTTTGCCGCGAGGCTCTTTGCATAGAGATCGATGGCGGTTTCATACTTACCCAGATTAAAGGCCTTCCTGGCCTTTTTTTCAACACTGCAGCCAAGCAGTAAAGGGTGATCGACAACGCGAGCAGGGCTTTCAACTTCATCTGTTAACGAATTTTGCTTTTATGGACAGATAAAACGTCTACGCTCTTTAAACATTCCATGGGTCTGTTTTGCAGATGGACATTTCATCCTGTATCCGCGAAAAGTCGTCTCTAAACTACAAAATATTTTCGGCTCCTTGCACAGTGCGTTCCCTGGGAATGTATCGTTTCAGCCAGGTTTCGCCCGCAGGAACAATCCACTTGGTGTTTAGGTCCGCCTTTGCCTGGACCACATTGTTAAACGTGGGCGTGCCGGCCGACCATATACCATTCGCATGTTTTTCTTTCAATTCCCCTAAGGAGATTATCGTGATGCCGTCAATTTGGAACGCCACTTGTTGTCTGTCGAAGAAATCGAGGCTGAGTTTGCTTCCCAAGGCATGCATGGCGTTGACGAAGGAGTCGACAGAGCAGCCACTTGCCGCATTGTAGTCTTCGTCTACACCAATGATGATGAACTGGTTGAAGCGTATGACAAAAGACGACTTGAGCGCCTGGCCGTGCGCCGCCCAGGCTTCCGTTACGCCAGTGAGATACGTTTGTACGATACCATATTCTGCGGGTGTGAGCGCGCGCGGGCTTTGGTATATCCAGATTCGTGCATTGTCGGGCAGACTTTCGAAAGGAACCAGCATAACTAAGTCATTTTTAGATTAAACCTTGGGCTTCGGCTATTAGTTCTGCCAGGTCTTTCACTTTCACATCAGCTTCGCGTTCTTTATTCTTCACGCCGTCCGTCATCATCGTCATGCAGAAAGGGCAGGCTACAGCAATCGTAGTGGCACCTGTCGACAACGCTTCTTCGGTACGATCGATATTTACTTCTTTGTTGCCTTTCTCCGCGTCTTTAAACATCTGCGCCCCGCCCGCGCCACAGCAGAAGCCAGTGGTTTTACAGCGTTTCATTTCCACCAGCTCGCCGTCAAGGATTTCGAGTACGGCGCGCGGCGCTTCATATACGTTGTTGGCACGACCCAGGTAACATGAGTCGTGATAGGTTATTTTTCTTCCTCTGAAACTCCCGCCGTCTTTCAGTTTCACTTTGCCTTCGTTGATGAGTGTTTGCAACAATTGCGCGTGGGTGCACAACTTCATAGTTACCACCAGTTCGGGTATTCATTTTCAGGGTGTTGAAGCAGTGGGGCATGCTGTTACTATCTTCTTCACGTTGTATCCGTTAAGCACCTGAATGTTGCTCATAGCCTGCATTTGAAAAAGGAACTCATTGCCCGCGCGACGGGCAGGGTCGCCGGTGCATGTTTCTTCCTGACCGAGCACGGCGAATTTGATTCCAACCGCGTCGAGTATTTTCACAAAAGCTTTGGTGACGCGCCGGTAGCGGTCGTCGAAAGAACCGGCGCAACCAACCCAAAACAATATGTCCGGTGTTTCTCCTTTCGCATTCAGTTCGGCCAGGGTGGGTATATTCATAAGCAATGAGAGATTAATTTTCGGATTTTAAGTCGTTAGCCCAGTTGAAACGGTCGCCGGGTGAAAATTTCCATGGCGCAAAATTGGTTTCGATATTCTGGAACATCGCATTCCAGGACTGAGGCGAGCCCGACTCTTCCATGGCCACGTATCGCCTGAGTTCGAGAATGATTTCCAGTGGGTTGATCAACACAGGGCAAGCTTCTACACAAGCATTGCAGCTTGTACATGCGTTGATTTCCTCTTTTGAAATGTAGTCGCCTAAAAGCGCTTTGCCGTCGTTGAGGCCATTGCCTTCCGTCCCTAGGTTTTTGCCGACCGTCTCAAGCCTGTCGCGGGTGTCCATCATGATTTTCCGCGGCGAAAGCTTCTTGCCGGTTTGGTTGGCAGGACACTCTGATGTACAGCGACCGCACTCGGTACAGGCGTATGCCGCCATAAGACTGTGGCGCGGCAAGTCATTGATGTCTTTGGCGCCGAAGCGACCCGGTTCGGCAGCCTGCGCCGCTGTTGCCTCGGCAAGGCCCAGCATCGACTTTACTTCGTTGGTCACTACGGGCATGTTATTCATGTGGCCCTTCGCCTCAAGGCTGGCGTAATAGGTATTGGGAAATGCCATGAATATGTGCAGGTGCTTGGAGTAGGTTATGTAGACTGCAAACGCCAGAATGCCCACGATGTGAAACCACCAGGCCGTGCGTTCAATCACCAGCAGTGAGCCGGCATCCATTCCATCAAAAGAGGAACCAGAAAGTTGCTGAAAAAGAGTTTGCCTGTCGCAGGGTAGTGATCGGGCTCGACACCCTGCAACACCTGATCGCTCGCATTCATGGTGAGGATGGCTGTCATTAGTGCAATCTCGGTAATCAATATCAGGTTGGCGTCCAACCTGGGCCATGTCTTCATTTCGTCAGACCAAAACCGTTTCACTTTGATGACATTGCGACGAATGAGGAAGACCACACAAGCCACCAGCACTGCCACGGCGAGAAACTCGAACACATTCATGAGCACGATATAGAGGCCGCCAAGGTATGGGGCAAATATGCGGTGGGTGCCGGCCAGACCGTCGATAATAAACTCGAGCACTTCGAGGTTGATCACCAGGAAGCCGACATAGATAAAAAAGTGGAGCGTGGCGGGTATCCATCGCTTGAACATTTTCTTTTGGCCGAACGCCACAAGCAGTACATTTCGCACGCGAGCCGAAGCAGTACCTGTGGGCTCAACAGGTTTGCCGAGGCTGATCGTCTTCTTGATTAAACTGGCTCGTTTCCAAACCAGATAGGCCGCCAGTAAAAGCACTGCGGCGAAGGCAATTTGTTGAATCAGGGTCATTCGACAGGCTTCTTAAAATATTTTGCAACCTATATAAAAATACATACTTTTGTGCCCCTGACGACGGTCGGGGTTCTAAAATAATGGTGATGTAGCTCAGTTGGTAGAGCAAAGGACTGAAAATCCTTGTGTCGGCGGTTCGATTCCGTCCATCACCACAGCCTCCTCTTGCGGAGGCTTTTTTGTTTGCCTGCCTCGGCGGTGCCTGCACAAAGATTAAGCGGATTTGTGAAAGGTTTCCTCCAAAAGAAATCCGTTATTTCGCATCTTTAAATTGCGTGCCACTGTTCGATTTTTCCGACGTCGTGTTCCGACTGCTGATAACATACCTTGCCCAGGTTTTACTGGGTGTGGTGATGTACTTCATATTCCGGTATTTCAGCCGACTTTACATCCGGCGTTTTCTTCGAACCTGGTCACAAAGCTGGATCGCTTTTGCGGTGTACATGTTTTGCACTGCCATACTTACGGTGCTTCCGCAGGCCACAGATGCGCCGTGGGACAGGCTCCGGCTTTTGTTCAGCTACTTCGCGCAGATGGGATGTTTTCTACAGATTGTGTTCATACTTCTGGGCAGTCATCAACTTGTATACAGCAAGCCGCTCAGCCGCAAGTTGCTGCAGTGGACGGTGGTGATCACATCGTTTATCGCGATGGTTACGGTGCTGGCCTACAGCTATAATCCGGCGGCTGTGGGCGAGCGGTATGTGCTGCGCCTGGGCACACGCTCGCTAGTTTCCGGTGTGGGCTTTCTGGTGGCCAGCGTGATTGTGTGGGTTCATCCGAAATTTACGCGTGGCTTTGGCCAGAAGTTGCTCGCGTTGTCGTTCCTGGTTTACAGCGTCGACCAGTTCTCGTACCTCTCCATCATTTTTGCCAATGTGACCGGCTCCGGTATTTCATTGCCCGGGTCATTCGGGTTGGCAAACCTGGTAGTGATCGCACTAATGGGAATAAGTATGATTATGTGGTTGCTGGAAGACGAGCGCGAAAAGCTTCACAAGGCGAACAAGGAACTCGACAGTTTCTTGTACAGTACATCGCACGACCTGCGTGCGCCTATTGCGTCGATACTAGGTCTTACATACCTTGGCAAACTCGACTTGCACGAAGAGCGCGCCCGCGAGTTTATGGGCCTCATTGAGGAGCGCGTAAAGAAACTCGACCTTATCATCGCCGACATTCTTACTTTATCCCGTACAAAGAAGTTTGAGGTGCGGCAAGAGGACATCAACTTCAATCATTTGCTTGAAGAGACGATCGTTGATATCAAGTTCAGCAAAGGCGCGTCGTCCATACAGCTGGCGTATGATCCCGATCCTTCTCATATATTCCGGTCGGACTACCACCAGATAAAAGTTGTACTAAGCAACCTGTTGTCGAACGCAGTGAAGTACCACAATCTTCACCAGGAGAATCCTTTCATCCGCGTTACGTTCGATAAGAATGTCGAGCAGGAAAAGGTGATCATCACCGTTGAGGACAACGGACAGGGCATACCCGAAGCAAGCCTGGCGCGTATCTTCGATATGTTCTACCGCGCATCGTCGACTACGGAAGGCACCGGTTTGGGTCTGTACATTGTGAAAGAGGCTTTGTCAAAAATCAATGGAAGCATTTCAGTTACCTCCACGTTTGGAAAAGGCACTTGTTTCACGGTAATTCTGGAGCATGCTTAACGCCCCTTGCGGATGTGCTTGAGCCTGATTATCTCTTCGTCGCGCAGGAAGCGCCACTTGCCCCTGGGCAGGTCTTTCTTATCGAGGCCAGCATACACCGAGCGGTCGAGTTTAAGCACTTCATACTCGAGTGCTTCGAAAATTCGTCTCACCACACGGTTCCAGCCAATGTGTATTTCGATGCCTACCGTTTTGCTATCGTCGGACACAATAGCGACATCGTCTACCATGGCCCTGCCTTCTTCAAGCTGTACGCCGTCGCAATGCGC
>JAAURZ010000158.1 GCA_012031955.1 Bacteroidia bacterium | reverse complement strand
GACGCCGCGGTGCGCGACATGCAGGCGCGCAGCGACGTTGCGCTGCGCACGTCGTGATGATGTTGGGGCCAGCTGCCGGCGGACCCCACCCGCCACTACCCCCGACCGACTGGACCGGTCGTCTCAGCGTCTCGCGCGGCGCGATTCTCGTCCACCACCGCATCGGCTTCGAAGATCGCACCGACGCCGTGCTGCCGCGCGACAACCGCGCCAGCGTCTCGTTCATCTCCGTCACCACCACCCACTCCGACGGCCTGGCGCTGCGCATCATCGATCCGACGCCGACCGCCGCCGAGCCGCTGACCCTGACGTACAGCCTGCGCGGTGGCGCGCAGTACACGATCGATGTCGCCGCGCTGACCGCGGGCCCGCAGATGGTCGACGTCGACGGCGACAACAAGCTGGATGGCGCCGCAGGCAACGACGAGATCCTCGGTCACGAAGGCGAAGACACGCTGATCGGCGGCAGGGGGGCGGACAAGCTCACCGGTGGCCTGGGACGGGACATCTTCGAATTCGCCAACGTGAACGAGGCCGGCGACAAGGCCAGCGAGGTCATTGCCGGCGCCCTGAAACCGACCATTTCCATGATCCGCGGCGTATGCGTGGGCGGCGGCATGTCGCTGTTCGACGAAGAGCGAACGCACTTTACTCATTTTCCATTCGAGGCCGATGCTGTACGCCCCGACGGCAGCTATTTTATGGTGCTCTCAATATTTCAGCAGGGCGACACTTTTTGGATAGGTGCATTTAATTCCGGTTTGTGGGCGCTGTCATACACCGACTCTCTGCACTACCGTGTACGTAAAGTGAACGTGGACGACGCGGTTAACAACGGTACTGTTTACAGCACGTTGCCCGACAAGGCCGGAAACCTCTGGCTGAGCACCAATCAGGGTTTGGCGCGCTACTCATCAGCCGACGGACATTGCTACCACTTTTCCAAGTCTGAGGGTGTGCAGGATGACGAGTTCAACCGGCTTTCGTATCTCCAAACGAAAAATGGCGAACTGTGCTTTGGCGGCATCAACGGCTTCAATTTGTTCGACCCACAGTCGATAGCGCTTAACCTCGGTGCGGTGGCGCCCGTTCTTCTGAGTCTCACAGCCTCCGCGACAACAATAATTTTTTCAAATCACTTGCCGGCGAGGAGCAGGTAGACTTGCCCTACAATCACAATACATTTGCGCTTGCTTTTATTGTGCCCGACTTCAGAGACCCCAAGCGATACAATATTTTATACAGACTCGAAGGTCACGATGCCCGCTGGCACACTGCCCTGTCGGGCAGTGTCAGCTACACCAACATCCCCCCCGGCTTGTATACTTTCCGTGTGAAGACTGTCGACTATGGCAACCAGGAGAAAGTGGCCTCGGTACGAATTCACATCCTCCAACCCTTCTGGACTACATGGTGGTTTGTGCTTATTGTGGTGGCCGTCGTCACATTCCTGATTGTGGCGGGCATTCAAATCTACTTGCATAAGAACCAGCTGGATAAGCTCAGGCTGGAAGAACTTCTAAAAGAAAGGACGTCGGAGATAGAAAAGTCGCGCGAAGAGCTTCAACTACTCAATCAAAAGAAAGACCTTATCTTTTCCATCCTGTCGCACGACTTGCGATCGCCACTCACTACGCTAAAAGGCTTCCTTGGAATCCTTATCGGCGACGGCGGCCAACTGAGCAAGGAAGATATTCAGCGGCATGCGGTCACCATTCGCAATTCAGTCACCAATTCGCTCGATCTGATCGACAACACCCTCTTCTGGTCGCTCTCGCAAATGGGCAACATTACATACACACCCACCACCGTCCGTCTTGAGCCCATACTCGAAAAGATTCGCGGGCTCTACCAGCTCACTGCAGACAAAAAGCAAATCAGGTTGTCGTTTCAGTATGAAGAAAACCTTCGTGTGAATGCCGATGAAAACATGTTGTATGTAATTGTAAGAAACCTGGTATCCAATGCGCTGAAGTTTACGCGCGAAAGCAAGACTGTAACGGTGCTGGCATTTACCAAAGATGAGAGTGTGTGCATACAGGTGGTTGACCAGGGCGTGGGCATGAGCACAGACCAGATAAACCGCCTGCTAACGATGGATCAGCCGGTTGTAAAAAAGGGTACTTCCAACGAGAAAGGTACCGGCCTCGGCTTGCTGCTGTGCAAGCAGTTTGTAGCGATGAACAAGGGCATGCTTACCATCTATAGTCACGAGCAGGAAGGCACCACCGTGTCGGTAACCATCCCGAAGGCCGGCGTCACTGTTTAAAGTGGTCCCAACCCTGCGCCCGTAGCGGCACTATGTTGCCTTGCCTGGTCACCATTATGCGCTGGTCTTTCTTATCGTGCACGTAGCCCACCATGTGTATGTCGGCATGATTCTTAATCTTCTCAAAGTCGGCCTGGCGAATGGTGAAAAGCAGCTCATAGTCCTCGCCGCCGTTGAGCGCGCACGTAACAGGGTCGAGGTTGAACTCGACGGCGGTGTTATATGTAAGGCTGTCGATCGGCAGTTTGTCTTCATATATTCTGATGCCGGCGCCCGACTGGCTGGAAATATGAAAGAGGTCGGAAGCCAGCCCGTCGGAAATATCAATCATTGACGTGGGCACTATGCCCTTCTCCGCCAGTTCAAAGACAATATCGGTACGGGCATCGGCGCGCAGTTGTCGGCCCACGATATAGTCGTACTTCTCCAGGTCGGGTTGCATGTCGGGGTTTGAGAGGAACACCTCCTTTTCGCGTTCCAGCACTTGCAGGCCCACGTAGGCGGCGCCCAGGTCGCCTGTCACACAAATAATATCATCGGGTTTGGCACCGCTCCGGTACACCACCTTGTCTTTGGCTACCCGCCCGACCGCGGTGATGGAGATGATGAGCCCGGCACGAGAGGCAGTTGTGTCGCCTCCCACAAGGTCTACCTTGTAGCTGTCGCACGCCATCTTAATGCCCGTGTACAGTGCGTCGACCGCCTCCACTGAGAAGCGGTTGCTCAGTGCCACGCTTACGGTGATCTGCTCGGCTCTGCCGTTCATAGCGGCAATGTCCGATATGTTAACCGCTACAGACTTGTAGCCCAGGTGTTGCAGCGGCATAAACGACAAGTCGAAGTGAACGCCCTCAATCAGCATGTCGGTAGAAATCAGAAGGTACTCATTGCCCGCATCGATCACGGCGGCATCGTCGCCGATGGCTTTCACCGTCGATGCATTTTGACTGGTAAAACCGGAAGCAATGCGATCAATCAGGCCGAATTCGCCTAGTTGCGCAATCTCAGATCGTTGGTCACTCATGTGCTTTTAATTTATCGCCGTGAATTACATTTTAGCAGCAAAACTAAGATTATGGGCGGATTAGGCTGTGCATTGCTCGGCATAAAGGCGTAACTATGTAATATGAAGAAAGTGCTTTGCCTGTTTTTCATTTTTGCCATTGTGCTCGCTTCCTGCGGGCCCAAACCCTATTACAAGACAGCCAAGGGTAAGAAGAAGCTCAAGTACTACAATTCTCTGCAATTCGGCGGCAAGCCTGTGCCTCCACCCAAGAAAAACTAAACTTTCTCCTGACAGAGTTCTACCAGCACACCCTGCGTCGATTTGGGATGCAGGAAGCTCACCATCTTGTTGTCGGCGCCTGGCCTGGGGCTGGCGTTGATCAGCGTAAAGCCCTTGTCCTGGTAAGCGCGCATGGTTTGCTCAATATCGACGACGGCGAACGCCAGGTGGTGCACGCCCTCGCCCCTCTTTTCTATAAACCTGGCGATGGGCGAGTCAGGGCCGGTCGCTTCCAGGAGTTCTATTTTTATGCCTGCGAGGTCGAAAAAAGAAGTTCTCACGCCTTCGCTTTCAACCGTCTCGATTTTGTAGTGTTCCCTGCCTAGCAGTCTCGCAAACAGCGAATTAGCCTGGTCAAGGTCCTTGACGGCGATTCCGATATGTTCCAGTTTTTCCATAATTGCTTACCTTTGCAGACTAAAGAAGGAAACTTTTTCAGGAATGAGAAAGTTTTTGCCATTGAAATCGGTGTAATCATGATAGAAATCGCAAGCGAATTGCACGTTGAAGCCGCCCGCATACAGCAGGCCATAAAAGACCACCTGGGTGTGCGCACCTCCGACCTCGTGTTTGAGTACTCCACACTCGACGGCAAAGTGAAGCTCGACCTGATCACTGTGAACCCAAGGCACAACCAGGCCTTTCTGTTTCACAGCGAAACCGGCGCTGATAAGGTGGACGCGCTCAAGAAGATGCTGCACTATGTACAAAACGCCAAGGAAAAGGAGAACTCATACACCATACAGTGGGTGGCCAAAGGTGAAAAGGAATTGCACACTTCGTACTTCCGCGCCGGCAACATTACGGACGCGTTGCAAAAACTCTATTATGGCCGCGACATGAATACGATCACCGTATTCAGCGTGGTACTCAACCCGATTTCGTAGATTTTAGAGATTGACCTGGAGGATTTTTTGGATATGATAACCGTAACAGAAAAAGCTAAAGAAAGAATAATTGAGCTGAGAGGTCAGGAGGGACGCACCGTTGCTCATAACATCCGAGTGTCGGTAAAGGGCGGCGGTTGTTCGGGGCTGATGTATGATCTCGACTTCGACGATCAGATAAAGACTGCCGACCAGGTGTTTGAAGATAAGGGAATAAAAATACTGGTTGACAAAAAGAGCCTGCTGTACCTGTTAGGCACCACGCTTGACTTTTCCGACGGCCTCAACGGCAAGGGCTTCCAGTTCATCAACCCCAATGCCAGCCGCACTTGTGGCTGCGGCGAAAGTTTCTCCGTCTGATTCTGTCAGGAATCACCTAACCATGCAACGCATTTCAACTCCACTGCTATCGGTGTAGGGAGGGCATTCACTTCCACCGTAGTGCGGCATGGCTGATTATCTTTAAAGTATTCTGCATACAACTTATTGAACACCGGAAAGTCTGCCTGCATGTTCGTGAGAAACACCGTGACGTCGACAAGGTTTTCCCATTTGGCTCCCGAGGCCTCGAGGATGAGCCTCACATTCTGAAATACCGACTTGCATTGTGCTTCAATGTCGTAAGCAACAACATTTCCGAGTCCGTCCAGCGTTACTCCGGGAATTTCCTTCGAACCTCTTTGTCGCGGTCCCACGCCCGATAGAAACAGCAGGTTGCCTACGCGCGCGCGTGCGGATACAATCCCACCGGCTCCGGTGCTTTGTCAGAATTGATCTTGTCAGTCATTCAACATAAGGTTATGGCATTCCGAAAACAAAGCTGCCCCAAAAGCTTTCGTAGTCGGCACCAGGTTTGGATGTGGGTATCATGTGCACCACGCTCACCATCCAGGTGCCGGAGTTACCCATGCGCACATCTATGGTTCCGTCTTTCATACTGTAGTTAGGTTGCATCCATACCTTGTTATTATTTCTGTTCCACACCATTACCTTGGCGCCAAACAGCGGTTTGCCCCTAAACAGCACCTTGAATTTGACCTGGTCGCCCTCCCTCAGTCCATAAGGGTTTCGATCAGGAATTATTTCCAACGGCAGTCCCAATACCTTTTGATAGGTGTCGTCGTGTTTGTCGCCCACCTGCAGGAGCAGTTTCGCGTAGCGTGAATAGAATTCGCGACCAGGCTTATCGAGGGCATTCGTTTGCTTACGCCGGTTGTAGATCGCATCCAGGCCGTCTTCCTTGAGGTATTCGTTGAATTTTTCTCCTTCCAGTTCAATGAAGGCCTCGTTGCTTTGCAGCACAATCATGTGGTTGCCTTCTTCTTCGAGTTTCAGCTTGAGCGGCGCCTCATCGCCGGCCACCAATTTGCCGCTAACGTCAGCTTTCCTGGAAGCAGTGAGCCAGTCCAGTTTTACCACCTTGTGTTTCGTGAGGTCCCATGGCTCGCCGGCGAAGTTTTCGCCTACATTCAACCTGATGGCGGCTTCATCGCCGGGTGTATAAAAAAATTTATCGGGCTCAAGCCAGAACTCGTGTGCCTCGGCGAGCAAAGCCACGACCAACATTAGACTCAAAGCAATCTTCTTTTTCATCTGCTAATAATTGATTTTTAATGGACACATGCAGGCATGGAATTCGCTCCCGATAATTATCGGGATGAGAGTTTTTACCTAAAGGACGGTGCAACTATCATCC
>JAAURZ010000157.1 GCA_012031955.1 Bacteroidia bacterium | reverse complement strand
TTAAAAACATTAAATTTTAGAGTTCGTACCCAAACAAACTGCCATGGTCAATATCCTTGTTCCCACCGATTTCTCGGATCTCTCCAAAGTAGCGATCAAGTTTGCCACGAAAGTCGCCAACCAGCTTGATGGAAACATCACGCTGCTTCACGTCATCAGCATCACGCAACCCACGCGCGCCAGTTTGCGGCTCAAACTTGAATCACTTGAACGGGAATTGATCAAATATGCAAAGGAAGATTTTGAGGAACTGATCGCGGAAGTGAGCAAAGACTTAAAGACAACCCAGCCGCTGCGCCATAAGACGGTGGTAGGAGCGAACTTCAATGACGCAGTCAAGAAAGAGGCCAAGCGGCTTCGCTCCGGGCTTATCGTAATGGGTACCGCGGTGCAAGCGGGCTCAAAAAGCTCGTAATGGGCTCGAACACGGCGTCGATGATTGAGATAAGTCACGTGCCCGTGCTGGCGGTACCCGAATTGGCCCAGTTCAAAAACTTCAAGAACATCATTTACGCGACAGATCTGCAGCATGTGGAAAAAGAACTGAAGGCCCTGGCACCCTATGTGGAAAAATTCGGGTCCACAGTCCACATGATACACGTGGCCTCGTCGCAAAAGGCTGTGGCCGACAGTGAAGCAAAACTGGACAAAGTTGTGCAAAAAGGTGGTTATGAAAATATACTCGTGCGCGTGCTCGTAAACAAAAGCGTGGACGAGGCCCTGCAAGAGTATGTGAACAAAATGAAGCCCGACTTGCTTACATTGTTTGCACACCCGCACAGCTTCTACGAAAAATTATTCGACAGGAGCATCACGCGCAAGATGGCGTTTCAAAGCAAGATACCGTTGCTTGCATTCAAGCAACGCTAGCCACAATACACTGTATATTTTTTAGAATTCGGCGCTGCCCGGAAAGCGCGGGTAGGCAATCACATCGCGAATGTTCGTCATGCCGGTTACAAACAAGATGAGGCGTTCGAAGCCGAGGCCGAAGCCACTGTGAGGTGCCGAACCAAACTGCCGCAATTGCAAATACCACCACAAATCTTTTTCGGGAAGATGAAGTTCATTCACCCGTTTTACCAGACGATCATATCGCTCCTCGCGCTGTGAACCTCCGATGATTTCGCCGATACCGGGGAACAGTACGTCCATCGCCGCCACCGTTTTGCCATCCTCATTTTGCCGCATGTAAAACGCCTTGATGCCGGCGGGGTAGTTGTACAGAATAACCGGTTTCTTGAAATGTTTCTCCACGAGGTAGCGCTCGTGCTCCGATTGCAAATCGGCGCCCCATTGGTCGATTAGGTATTGAAACTTCTTTTTCTTGTTAGGATTGGAGTCGCGAAGTATATCAATAGCCTCGGTGTAGGTGAGGCGCATAAACTCGTTTTCAGAAACGAATTTCAGCCGGTCGATCAATCCCAGCTCGCTTCGCTGCTCCTTTGGCTTTGACTGCTCTTCCTCGGCCGCGCGCTTGTCGAGAACTCGAGATCTTCCTTGCAATGCTCAAGCGCATAGCGCACCAGGTACTGCAAAAACTCCTGTGCCAGTTGCATGTTGTCGTTGATGTCGTAGAATGCCATCTCTGGCTCTATCATCCAGAACTCCGCGAGGTGTCGCGTGGTGTTGGAGTTTTCCGCGCGAAAGGTAGGGCCGAAAGTATATATTTCGCCGAGCGCAAGGGCATACGTTTCGCCCTCGAGTTGGCCGGAGACCGTCAGGTTTGTTTCCTTTCCAAAAAAGTCTTCTTTGAAGTCAATCTTGCCTTCGTCGGTTTTCGGAGGCTTGTTTGCATCGAGCGTAGTAACACGGAACATTGCGCCGGCACCCTCCGCGTCCGACCCGGTAATGATGGGTGTATGGATGTAGAAGAACCCGCGATCATTGAAGAATTTGTGGACGGCAAAGGCCATGGCGTGGCGCACGCGCATAATGGCGCCGAAGGTGCTGGTGCGCGAACGCAGGTGGGCGATCTCACGCAGGAATTCCAGCGAATGCTTCTTGGGCTGAAGAGGATATTTTTCCGCATCGCTGTCGCCCAGAACTTCCAGCTTTTCCACCTTCACCTCCACTAGCTGGCCTTTGGCAGGCGACGCCTCGAGCCTTCCATGTACTGCCACACATGCCCCGGTCGTGATGCGCTTCAGCAAGGCTTCGTCGGCATTGGCAAAGTCGACCACAGCCTGTATGTTTTGGATGGTCGACCCATCGTTGATGGCAATGAACTGGTTGTTGCGAAATGTGCGTACCCAGCCCATTACCACTACCGGTTGGCCTTGTGGTGTGGCGCTGAGCAGGTCTTTGATCTTGGTTCGAAGCATCATCGTAATAGGTCCAATAGGTCGCAAAAAACGATTTTTGCAAGTCAATTCAAAGGGCTTATTAAACCTTTAACCGGGCAATGAAAAAGTTTGGAATGAAAATTGTGTTTTGACTAATTGGGTTTATTGATACCTTTGTTAGCGCCTTAAATAAGTAGCGAATTGCAAGCAGCCATTGAATGCAGAGATTAGGCCTAACCCAATCCTTACAACAAAAGTTATCGCCACAGCAGATACAATTTATCAAGCTGCTGCAGGTGCCAACCGCAGAGCTTGACGCGCGCATCGAGGAGGAAATGGAGCAGAATCCCGCACTCGAAAAGGAGGAGGGCGACACGGCCGACGACGATTATTCTGAAGAAAATTTTGAATGAAAATTCCAAAGACGATGGCGAGGTAGACATAAAAGACTATCTGCGCGACGACGAATACAGCGGCTACAAAATGAGTGACAGCAATGGCGGCGATGACGACGACGACCACGAGATGCCGCTGCCCACATCCGTCTCCCTGCACGAACAACTAATGGATCAACTTGACTTCCTCGGCCTCGACGAGCGGCAGTACGCCATCGGGCGCCAGTTGGTAGGAAGTATCGAGACCGACGGCTACATACGGCGCGATCTGGACGCCATCGTAAACGACCTGGCATTTTCGCAAGGTATAGAAACCAATCTCACCGAGGTCGAGTCAATTCTCAAACGCATACAGCGCTTCGACCCGCCGGGCATCGCAGCAAGAAACCTGCAGGAATGCCTGCTGCTCCAACTCGACCGCATGGACAATGGCCACGACATAGACGTGGCCGTAGCGAAAACAATTATTCGCGATTGCTTCGACGAGTTCACCAAAAAGCACTACGACAAAATCCAGAAAAAACTGGAGACCGAAGACGAAGAGTTTGTACGCGACGCCATCGAACTCATCATCAGGCTGAACCCCAAGCCTGGTGGCGGCAGCACACAAAGCATGGTGAAAAACCTCGTGCTCATCCCCGACTTCATCCTCACCAACAGCAACGGCAAGCTTGACCTTACCCTCAACAGCCGCAACGCGCCTGAGTTGCGCATAAGCAGGTCTTATAGCGAAATGTTTGCAGCGTACGACAAGAGCAATAAAAAGGACAAGAAACTCAAGGAGGCCGTCACCTTCGTAAAGCAAAAGCTCGACGCTGCCAAGTGGTTTATCGACGCCATCAAGCAACGTCAGCAAAACGCTCCTGCGCACTATGCGCGCCATTATCGACTTCCAGTATGACTACTTCCTCGAGGGAGATGAAACTAAGCTCAAGCCAATGGTGCTCAAAGACATCGCCGCCATGGTCAGCATGGATATATCCACCATCTCGCGCGTGTCAAGCACAAAGAGCATCCAAACAGACTTTGGTATTTTTCCCCTTAAATATTTCTTCTCCGAGGGCATCGCCACAGACTCCGGCGAAGAAGTGAGCAGCCGCGAAGTGAAACAAGTAATCAAAGACCTGATCGACAAAGAGGACAAGAACAAACCACTGTCTGACGACAAGATCGAAAAGGTGCTCAACGACAAAGGCTACAACATTGCCCGGCGCACCGTGGCCAAATACCGCGAGCAAATGAACATACCCGTGGCGAGACTAAGAAAGGAGATGTTGTGAACGTACTCGCCAAGGCTGTTTCGATCCTGTTTCACCCGTTGCTGATGGCAAGCTACCTGTTGCTCATTCTGTACAATGGATTGCCTGCCGCCCTCGAGCCCATCCGCATAGAAGCATTCAATGCCGTGCTGCTCATGATCTTCCTGGTCACCTTCTTTCTGCCCGTTTTCAACCTCATCATATTCCGCGTGTTTGGCTCCATCAAATCACTGCAAATGCCCACGCGACGCGAACGCATCTTACCCTTCATATTCATCACCATCCTGTACGTCGTTATCACGTACCTGTTTTACGCCAAGTTCAGGATCAACTTCAACGACAACTTTCTAAAGATTCTGCTCATTGTGGATTTCCTCGTGGTTGGTGCCACGCTCACCACTTTTTTCATGAAAGTGAGTGTGCATAGCCTGGCGATCTGCGGAATGCTGGGCATACTTGTGCCCTTGAACAAAGCCATGGACCATCACGAGCTCTTCTATCCAACCATCGCCCTCATTGTGGCGGCAGGTCTGGTAATGTCGGCACGCCTGCAATTGCAGGCACACACACCGCGCGAAGTGATGGTCGGCGCCGTTCTCGGCTTCAGCATCAGCTTTGTGTCTGTTTTTCTTTTGTTCTAAAAAACACGCTGTCTCTATGTACCAATATCTGAAATACGATCTTGCCGGTGGCGTGGCCACCATCACGCTCAACAGGCCCGAAGTGTATAACGCGCTCAACGACGAGATCACCTTCGAGTTGCAGGCGGCCCTCAAGGCGGTGGCCAAAGACGACCACGTACGCGTAGTAGTGCTCACAGGCGAGGGTAAGGCATTTTGCTCCGGTCAGGATCTGAAGGCAGCACCGGCAGGAGAGAAGCGCTCTTTCCTCGATAGCCTGCATAAGCGCTACAACCCCATCATCAGGGCGATGCGAAGTTTGCCGAAGCCTGTCTTGTGCCGGCTCAACGGCGTGGCTGCAGGGGCAGGTTGCTCATTGGCCCTCGCGTGCGACATGATCATCGCAGCCGAAGAAGCAACCTTGATTGAAGTGTTCATCAACATAGGGCTGGTACCCGATTCAGGTTCGTCCTATTTTCTGCCCCGCCTCACCAGCATGGCCAGAGCCTTTGAAATGTGTGCAATGGGTTCGCGTATAAAAGCGGCGGACGCCGCAGCCATGGGCCTTGTAAACAAAGTGGTGCCCGCCGCTGAGCTTGACGCTGCTGTGAATCAGTACACACAGTATTTTGCAAACGCCCCCACCAAAGCCATCGGACTTATTAAGAAGATGCTCCAACGCGCGGCCACATCTACACTCGACGAGGCGCTGGACTACGAAGCTTACTGCCAGGAGATAGCCGGAAGCACGCACGACTACCACGAAGGCGTGAAGGCATTCCTCGAGAAAAGAAAACCTGAATTTAAAGGGAACTAGTTACAGCCTAGAAGCTCGACAACGAAATGCCGATGGTCAGGTTCGACATGTCTGTGCCCGACGGGCCTTTGTCTTTTTGAAACACAGGCGTCAGGTTGTAGTAGCCGAACACGCTGAAGTTGCCCACGCCAACTTTGGCGAATACACCATAGCGGATCTTCTCCAGGTTCCAGTTTTGGCGGTCCTTGAATTTCTTCATTTCGCCCTCCTCCTTGTACTTAACTTTCGTGAAGGAGCTGTAGAGCACGCCGACGCGGCCGCCGATAGATGCGCGAAAACTGCGCACCGGGTCTTCGGGGTTGGTACTGAAGCGAAGTTCAAGTGGAATGTCGAAGTAGTTGGCCACAAGCATCGACTTGCTGGTGCCGTCGCGGCCAGGCGTCATGCCCACAAGGTCTTCGCCGTCGGCATAAACCAGCGTACGGTTGTCGGTGAACTTGTAACGCTCCATGCCCAGGCCGATACCAGGATGAAAGCTGAATTTACTTTCAGAATACGAATGTCGTATATGTAATACACATTCATAGTGCGCGATCCCCAGAAGCCGAGGTTCATCGTGTCGGGCACGCTGAGCGGCTGGTTGAAGCCAAACTCCACCACAAAACTACCCGGAATGTCGGGGCGGGTCTTCGCAGGTTTGGCGGCATCTTGTGCCAGGGCGGCCGTTGCACCCATCAGTCCTGCCAGCATGCAGCACACCACAATCAATTTTCTAACCATAGGGGTTTTGTCGCTTTAAAAATGAGCCCAAAAATAAGTTTTTT
>JAAURZ010000156.1 GCA_012031955.1 Bacteroidia bacterium | reverse complement strand
CTCGGTATCACATTTCGGGGCGAGAGCTACAACTACGGCAACGAACAGTCTCACCTCAATAACGTACCCGGTGCACGACTGCACATTACCGGCACGCGCGCCGAAGGGCTTGGTGTCGAATTTTGCAATACCTCGAACCGGGCCCCGGCAGGAGCATACCTGTCGACGCTCGCGTCGACGACCTTTTACACTGGGAGACCATCGTTGTAACTGACGACATCGACGCACTGTTTGCCAAACTGGAAGCAAGCAGCGTTACGTTCGTGTCCGACCAAATTCAAGCGCTGCCCTCCTCTTATGGACACCGTCGCGGATTTTATGTGAAGGACCCCGATGGTCACGTCGTCGGAATTTTTGCCAGGTAGCACACGATGACTTCGACATTTCAACCAACCAAAGGCAAGATTTTCGACAATCGCCCGTGCACCTATTTCCTTGTTTTAAAACCAAAAAATAGCTTATGAATTATTTAAGAACCATCACGCTAGGTTTGTTGTCGCTCACGTCGATAGCCGGCCATGCACAACAACTGCTCAACCTCGATGACAAGGGCGCCATCATCGACGGCTATGATCCTGTCGCCTACTTTACTGAGCATATGCCGGTGAAGGGAGACCCGGCATTCACTTCGGCATTCCGTGGGGCTCAGTACTATTTTGCATCGGCAGACAACAAGCGTACTTTCGACGCTGACCCTGCCCGTTATGAAGTGCAGTTTGGCGGTTTCTGCGCATACGCCGTATCGCAGGGACACGTGTCACCAATTGATCCAAATTTCTGCTACATACAGAAAGACGAGAAAGGTGTGGATCGACTGATATGCCAGCACAACAAAAAGGCAAATGAACTTTGGAGTGTCAACCCTGACGGCCTGCTTGTGAACGCATACAAGTATTGGCCCGCCGTGGAAAAGAACGGCGGCAAACAAATTGCAGTGAAGGGGGTCGAACATTTCTTCATCAACATCGACAAAACCGGCCTGGCCGTTGCGGGCTATGATGTTGTTGCCTACCACACCGACAGCAAAGCTTTAAAAGGTGACGTGAAGTTTACTGAATGGTTCCATGGCGCAAAGTACCTGTTTGCGTCAGCCGAACATAGGGAGATGTTCCGCGACAATCCGAAAAAATTTCTTCCCCAATACGGAGGCTTTTGCGCTTATGCGATGAGCCTTGGAAAAGTGCGACCCGTCAACCCCGAGATATGGTCTATTGAAAGCGGCAGGTTGATGCTGCAGCACACCCAAGAAGCGTACGACCTGTTTTATAAAGATGTAGTCAACAATGTGAGCAAAGCCGATGGTCAATGGCCCCGCATTGAATTAAAGCGCGCGGGTTCAAAAGTCAGGTTCGACAAACCGGCGAAGTAATGTGCAAGTAATAAACCAAAAATAAACACACAAATGAAAAAGTAATAGTGCTATTGCTAATTGTCGTGGGCGGTCCTGCATGGTGCCAGGTAGCCTCCACTAAGTCCCTTACACTCGATGGCGCGAAGGCCATCGTTGCCGAGGCACGCAAGTATGCGGCCGCCGTAGGCGCTCCGCATGGCGGGCCATCCATAGCGATCGTTGATCGTGGAGGAAACCTGCTGTATCTCGATCGTCCTGAAAACACATTTGCTGGTTCCGCGATGGTGGCCTACGAGAAGGCGCATACCGCTGCCATGTTTGAGCAGCCTTCGCAGAAAATGGAAAACGCCATCAAGGGCGGTCGCACACCGCTGATCACCGTAGGCTACGTGATGCTGGAAGGTGGTGTGCCGATCATCGTGGATGGGCAGGTGGTGGGAGCGATCGGCGTGAGCGGCGCCGCCAGTTCGCAGCAGGATGTTGAAATAGCCGAAGCAGGAGCAAAGGCAAAAATAAATTAACCGATGACACGCACTATCCTCATCATATTAAGCCTGATTGTCACGATGCTGTCGGTGCCCGCAGAGGCACAAGAGTCGGTGGAACTTGCCATCGGCAAGGCCGACGCCGTGGTGGACTTACGTACAACGGCGGGCGCGAAGTTACTGGACGCCAGTTGGCGTTTCGCAGAAGCAAAGATTGTAGAACGAAAATTCAGGGCACCGGGTCCGTCGTCCGACGATGCACTCAACCTGTATCCTACGGGTCGCGAAATTACCGCGCACGATTTGCACCCGAAAGCTGGTGCCGCCATGTTCGACGACAGCCAGTGGGAAATACTCGATCCGTCGTCGCTGGAAAACCGCCGTGGTTCGGGCTTGCTCTCATTCTGCTGGTTTCGGATCAACATCACCATACCTGAACTCGTAGGGGAGCTGGAGACAAAAGACGCTACAGCCGTGTTCGAAATAGTAGTAGATGACTACGCCGAAATTTTTGTGGATGGCAAGTTGAACAAAGCCGCAGGACAGGCTGGTGGCAGCGTGGTGAAGGGATGGAATGCGCGCAATCGCGTAAACCTTGGCAAGGTAAGACCCGGTCAGTCCTTTCAATTGGCTATACTCGCTACCAACGGACCGCTCGCGGACTTGCCGGAGAACTATATCTGGATACGGTCGGCAACGGTGGATTTTTACAAGACGTCGCCCGGCCGCGACGACTGGAAAGATGTGGGCAGCATTGTGCGTATCGATGCCGCACTCGACCAGGTTGTGCCCGCCGATGCAAAAGTGGAAAGGCTGGCCACAGGGTTCCAGTTTACAGAAGGCCCGGCTTGGCACCCCGATGGGTTCCTGGTTTTTTCAGATCCCAACACAAACGTGATTTATGCATACAAACCCGCAACCGGCAATGTCGAAGTTTTTCAGACAAAGAGCGGATATGCTGGTGTAGACATTGGGTTGTATCACCAGCCGGGTTCGAATGGAATTGCTTTCGACAGTGAAGGAAGGATGCTCGTATGTCAGCACGGCAATCGCCGCGTGGTCCGGATAGAAAAGAAGGGACCTGTTACAATTGTTGCGGATCGCTACGCAGGCAAGCGCTTGAACAGTCCAAACGATCTCACCGTGCGATCCGATGGCGCATTGTTCTTCACCGACCCTCCGTATGGCCTGCCGCAGCTTTTCAGCGACCCGGGCAAAGAGCAACCGCATTCCGGCGTGTACGCAGTGGTCGGCAACCAGGTAAAGCTGGCTGCCAAAGATTTAGATGGCCCTAACGGAATTGCCTTTTCGCCCGACGAAAGTATCTCTATGTGAGCAACTGGGATATCAACGACATTCATAACACAAAGGTGATCATGCGCTACGGTGTTGCCGCGGACGGTTCGCTGACGAGTGGTATTGTTTTTTCGATATGAACAAGACGGATGGCGACGACGCGCTCGACGGTCTAAAAGTGGATGTTGCGGGCAATGTGTATTGCGCGGGGCCTGACGGCATTTGGATCATCTCGCCACAAGGAAAGTACCTGGGGCGCATTCGCACGCCCGAGCATGCGGCCAACATGGCGTTGGGCGACGATGGCAGTTCGCTCTACATTACAGCCTCCACAGGTCTCTACCGGATCAGGTTGACCACGCGTGGCGCCTAGCCGATATTCTATTTGATTGTTTAGGATCAGAAGGGCAGGCACTTAACGCCTGCCCTCACTTTTTATTTCGCGGCAGCGACAAGGTGAACACCGACCCGATGCCCACCATCGACGAAAGCTCTATCTTTCCTTTCATCCTTTCTGCCGCCGCTTTGCGCGATATACAAACCAAGACCGGACCCTTCTGACTGCGTGGTACCTCTGAAGAACATTTGAAATACACTGTCTTGAATTTCCATCGGGATGCCCGCGCCGTTGTCGGCGACCCTGATTACAACGCGCTGGCTATTGCACTCCGACTCAACCCGCACCCATGGCGGCCGCTCCGAGTCAGGCACGTGGTATTTGACAGCGTTTGACAGCAGGTTGCTGAGTATGATCTTCAGCCGCGGCAGGTCGGCGTAAAATCTCGCCGCGCCGATGTTGCTTAAATCAAACTGCGTACGCTGAACCGATTCCCTGAATCGAATGTCATTGATAATTTCATGCGTGAGGGTTTCAAGATCAATGAGCGTGCTCGCCTGTTCGCTTCGGCTATTTCGCGAGTAATCGAGTATTTCGTGAATAAAACGTTCCTGCCTGTGCACGCTGGCCTCCATGCGGTTGAGATGTTCATACACCGCGGGCAGTGTGTTTTCCATACGACTAAGGTTGATAAGACCAAGTATGGATTTAAGAGGTGCACTCAAATCGTGAGACGCGCTGTAAACAAAGCGATCAAGCTCTTCGTGCGTGCGCATAAGATCAGTGTATTGCGTACCAAGGCGCCGCTCCACAATCTTTAAGTCGCTGATAACCCTGCCAGTGATAGTCGCCGCAACTCCAAGCAGGCACATACCCAGGTGGACGTTGATGAGACTTGATTCTACCGCCCACGACCAGCCCGTGCTGCTACCGGTAATAAAGGGTAGCGTATGCGTTAGCAGGAAGATATAGAGGTTGAAGATCAGCGCGCTACCGAAACCGAATCGCACGCTCACATACAGCCCCGCAACACCGTGCAAATACCAGTATTTTTCAAGCGGTATAAAAAAACTAGCCAGCGTGATCGCCAACGCCAGCGCCAGCAGCTCCACCCATTGCCACAGTTGAAACGAATTTTCCATGCGGTTAGCGGCACTCCCACGGTGCATCGTGAGGCCCGCCCGTTCAAGCGCGGGACTGAGAAAAAAGAGGAGCGGGGGTACGATACTGAAACAGGTAACAAAATCGGATGTCCACACCATTGCTGTGTAGATGACCGAGCCGGCGAGCGCCCCGAAGAGAAAAATAAATGTCGCATTGACGGAAACAGGAATAAGCACAGCGAGCCATAGTAAGTACAGCATCTCCCTGCGGTCGGGCAGCCAGCATTTTCCATTGCCCAGTTTCACAAAGAGAAACCATGCCGAGGAGACAGTAGCCACTTCGTTGAACAGCATCATTATTCCCATCTGTTCCTTGGGAAAGCCATACTGACAACAGTATACGAGTACATGCAGCAGCACGCTCGCCAGTACGCGAGGGCCCCACCACAACGTGAACACTATGCCAATGGGAATGGGAAGGTAGAACAATATAGACTGGTTCTCGACCTGCGTGAGTTGCGAGAGCCATGCGCCGGCCTGCAGCATAGGCAACGGAGCAATCCATGTCCACCAGGGTAGCCGGCGTGTTGATGGTGTCGATTCCATGACCGAACGCGAATGTAGCTTCGCGCGGTTACGCGCTGCCGTACATTTTTAACACGGGCTCACGCAGGCTGGCGGCGTCGTCGGAAGTGAGGTAGTGAATGGCGGCCGCTATCGACTCCGGCGTCACCCAGTCGTCGAACATTGCGTGCGGATTGGCCTGCCTGTTGGCAGGTGTGTCTATCACACCCGGCACAATCACGCTGCACACAATATTGTGCTTTTTCCTTCGGCGTTGAGCAGCTCGGCGAGCTTAAAGACCAGGCTCTTTCCCAGAACGTAGGCAACGAGGCCGATGCCCTCGTTGCCATCCAGCGCGGGCTTTGCGCCGATCAGTACGATGCGGCCGCCGCCTGCGGTTTTCATGTGAGCAAATGCCTGGCGCGCCATGTGATAGCACGTCTTTAGATTGAGATCGATCATGCGCTGCACTGCCGACCAGGTGGTGTCTTCCATGTTGCCTTGGGCAAAACCGCCGACGGTAAGAATGGCAATGTCCAATCGATTTTGCTCGGCAACAATCTTGGCGAAGGCGGTCGTTGCGGCAGCTTCGTCTTCCAGGTTTGCTTCGTATGGAACGATGTCACCTGCGACCATGGTTTTTCCTGGCGAGTATACGCCAATGACGGTGTCGCCTGATAAGAGGTATCGTTCGGCTACAGCTTTACCCAGATTTCCCGATACGCCCGTGATAAGAATTTTTCTTTTCATCTGTTAATAATTGATTTTAATGGACATATGCCTGCATGCCGTAGTGCGGCATGCAGGCACGCAGGCATGGAATTCGCTCCCGATAATTATCGGGATGAGAGTTTTTACCTAAAGGGGTCTTTGCAATTAACATCCCGCTGGGTATAGTTTTCTTTATGCTCATTTCATGTATGTAGTCATTTTGGACACATTGTAAATCGGCCCTCGGTGGCGACGATGAACTTGCCGGCCGCGGCGCGCGTAAGCGTTTCTTCATTTATATACAGCAAATTCCAATTGCCAA
>JAAURZ010000155.1 GCA_012031955.1 Bacteroidia bacterium | reverse complement strand
GATAAAGAGTATTGTGCAAGTGACCGAACCCGACGACAAGGAGTCTATTAAGAAAGGGAATGTGTACCTGGCGCCATCGAACTATCACATGTCGGTGGAGTTAGGCAACTTCTTCGCCCTGTCTACCGAAGAAATGGTTAACAACTCGCGCCCTGCCATCGATATCACCCTCGGCACTTGCGCCTACGTGTATAAAGAAAAACTGATCGGCATATTGCTGTCGGGTGCAAACCGCGACGGCGCGCTCGGAATGAAGCAAATAAGCGATCGCGGCGGCCTCACCATCGTGCAAGAACCGACAGAATGCATGATTGAAACCATGCCGAAAGCTGCCTTATCGCTGACCAAGATTGATCATGTGCTAAAGGTTGATCAAATTGTAACGTTTTTTAACGAACTAGATAAACAATATAGATGACTCGCTTACTTAAAGATTCGAATAAGGTGAGCCTTGTCCTTGCCGTCGCTTTCGTCTTTGGGATTCTGGCTACTTTCTATTCCTATTACAACACCGCCAACCGTCTGGCCAGCGGGCAGGTAGAAGGGGCTTGGTCCGGCACGTACTGGGCTTCGGCTATTGCGTTCTTTTTCGGAGCCGCCGCCATCTATGCGGCCATCTCCTACAAGCGCGAGGTGATCGTGTACCGCGAGAAATCACTTGAAGAAGCAAACCAGGACGCCGCCGCCGGCGAGCAGGGCAGCGCCAACCAAATTTCCCTCGACAACTTTCGCAAGGCCCTCACGGAAGCCGACGCGGCCACGACCAAATTGCAGGCAGGCCTGAACAACATCTGCAAGGAACTTGAGGTGGGCCAGGGAGCAGCCTACCTTGCCGCCATCGAAAACGGCGTGCGCAAAGTGGTATTGTCCAGCGGCTACGCGCTCAATATTGGCGAATCGACGGTAATTTCCTACGAATACGGCGAAGGCCTGGTGGGACAAGCCGCCTCGGAGGGCAAAGCGCTATACATCGACGACGTACCCGAGGGATATATCAAAATCATTTCAGGGCTCGGCACTGCATCGCCCCGCTATTTGCTCATCGCGCCCATGCTCAGAGGCAAAGAAGTGGCCGGTGTCATCGAGTTGGCTACCTTTACGCCCCTCAGCCAGGAACAACGCAAGTTTGTAGAAGATGCAGCTTCCGAACTGTCACAGAGCCTGAACAATAACGAATAACCGAAGCAACCGGCTTATGCTTAAAAATATAAATATCAGTGCGAAGATCACCGTCATTATCCTGCTTATTACGCTGGTGGGCGTCTCCGCCATTAGTTTCTTCGCGTACGAGTATCTGATCAACGCCAACCGGGAGAAATTTACGACCACCATGTCGGTCACGGCCGACAACCGGGCGAAATACTTCGAAGCTTATTTTTCCAAACTGAAAAATGATCTCGAAACGCTGCGGCAAGACCCGGGCTTTTCCGGCACACCGGCCGAACCTGCCTTTGGTGTGGATGCGCTCACCGACTTCCCGGCAGACGATACGACCACGGATGTGACGGCCGCCGAACCCGATACAACCGCCGCTACCGACGAGGGCCTGGATTTCGGCATGAGCGACACAGGTGCCGGGGCATCCGCCGACAGGGGTGAGTTTCTCACCCAAAAGCGCGACGAGCTGGGCTTCAGCCAACTTTATATCATCACCCCTACCGGTGGCATCGTTGCCTCCACCGACCCTGCCGCCAGGTCGGGCAACCTCAGCGACCCCGACGGCCACACGTTCGAGTTTGGCCAGCAGAACTTTTACCTCAGCAATGTTCGCAAAGACAGCGCCCACTACTGGATATGGGCAGCACTCCCCGTTACAAGCAGCTCGGGCACCGAAGTATTGATCGCCAGAATTTCGCTCAACAACGCCTTTTCAGTACTAAAGGATTACAAGGGCCTCGGAGCCACCGGCGAAGTAGTGGTGGGCCTGCAGGACGTGCTCACCAGGAAGGTTTTCATAATCAGTCCGCTGCGCCATAACCCGACAGCACCTATAGTGCCAATGGAACCGAACGAAACCCAGGTGCAGCCGATAATAACAGCCCTGGAGGGCAACGAAGTGACGCTGGCAGCCACAGACTACCGCGAGCACAAAGTAATTGCCGCAACCCGAAAAATAGAAGGCACCAACTGGGCACTGATGGCGAAGGTGGATGCTGAAGAAGCCAACGGCAATGCGGGCGCGCTTACGCGGACCATTGTGTTGGCAAGTATATGCATACTGATTGTGTCGGTGTTTGTCGCGATGGTATTCTCACGCGCGCTCACCCGCCCCCTTTACACCATGCGCAACACGCTGGGACTGGTGGCGCAGGGCATACTTCCAGAGAAGAGCGACAACCACAGCCGCGACGAATTTGGTCAAATGTCGTCAAGGTGGATGACCTGGTGACAACCCTGCGGTTCAATGCCGATTTCGCCAAGCGAATAGGAGAAGGAAAATATGATACGGAGTTCAAGCCGGCAAGCGACAACGACGTGCTCGGGATGTCGCTGATCAACATGCGGCAAAACCTGGTGGAGAACGAACGGCGCGACAAAGAGCGCAACTGGATCGTGCGGGGCGTGGCCGAAATAAGTGAAATACTCCGGCTCCACGATTCACTCGACAACCTCGGCGACGACGTTATCAAGTTCATCATGGAGAAAATAGGCGCGATACAAGGCGCCTTCTACGTGGTAAACGACGACAACCAGAAGCAGGTGATGATAGAACTGCGCGCCAGCTACGCCTACGGCCGCAAGAAATACCTTCAGCACAAATTCAAGATCGCCGAAGGCCTCGTCGGCCAGTCGGTGGCGGAAAAGGATACGGTGCTGCGCACGGAAATACCCGGCGAGTACGTAACCATCACATCGGGCATACTCGGCGACCAGCGCCCCCGGTGCCTGCTCATCGTGCCCCTCATCACCAACGAAGAAGTGTACGGCGTGCTCGAATTCGCCGGCTTCAAGCGATTTGATCCGTCGCAGGTCAAGTTCGTGGAAGAACTCAGCTTGATATTGGCGCGCACTATCTTCAACATCAAGGTAAACGAGCGCACGCGCAAGCTGCTGGAAGAGTCGCAGGCCATGAGTAACGAACTCAAGGAGAAGCAGGAAGTGCTGCGCCAGAACGCCGAGGAAATGCAGGCCACGCAAGAAGAACTCAAACGCACCAACCAGCGCCTTGAAGAGCAGATAGAAGAAGTGAACCGTACACAGAAGCGCATGCAGCTATTGCTGGAAAACGCTTCCGAGGTAATCACCATATACGAAGAAGACCAGACCATCCGCTACATCTCACCTTCGGTGGAAACCATTCTCGGCTACGGCCAGAAGGAGATGATCGGCAAGAGCGACATCGAGAAAGTGAACGCCGAGCACCAGCAGGTGTTCGCAGAGCTCTTCGCCAAAATGAACGCGCACCCCGACGAGAAGGTAACGGTGCAATACGAGTATCTTACCAAAGACGGCAAGTACATCTGGATCGAGTCGACCGGTACCAACTGCATGTCTAACCCCGCCATCCACGGCTACATACTCAACTCGCGCGACATCACGGAGCGGCGCCGGGCCGAACTGGAGCAACGCATGCGAAGCAAGATGCAGGCCCTTTCGGAAAACTCGCCCGACCTCATCACCCGACTCGAACACGAGTCCATCTCGTACATTAACCCGGTAATAGAATCCTACACGGGCAAAGGTCCCGACTGGTTCCTTAACAAGAAGGTGAAGGAGGCCGAACTCGACACAACGGTGCTCGAAGGCTGGCTGCGCATCGTAGAACAGGTAAACGCCACCAACGACAAAGTGGCCACCGAAATGGACTTCCCTTCCGAAATGGGTGCCCGTGTGATGCAGGTAAATGCCATTCCGGAATTCGACGAATCGAACAAACTGGAGTCGGTGCTGGTGGTGTCGCACGACATTACGGAGCGGAAAATGATCGAACTGGAAGTTCAGGCCAAAAACAAGAAGATCACCGAAAGTATCAATTACGCCAAGCGCATACAAACGGCCATTCTACCCAACAACCGGGTGATAAGCCGTGCACTGCCAGACTCGTTTATCCTGTACAAACCGCGCGACGTGGTGAGTGGCGACTTCCCCTGGTACGTGCAGATCAAGGACGATATTTTTATCGCGGCGGTAGACTGTACAGGTCACGGAGTGCCTGGCGCGCTGCTTTCGCTGATCGGTTACTTCCTGCTCAACGACATTGTGCGCAGCCGCAAGGTGACCGAGCCAGGCAAAATACTCGACCTGCTGGACGAAGGTGTAACCACCACGCTGCGCCAGGATGAAGACGCGACCACCAAAGACGGTATGGACATAGCGCTCTGTAAAATCAACATGGAGGTGGGTGAGGTGGAGTATGCCGGCGCTCACCGCCCGCTGTACATTATGAAGGGCGGCGTAATGGAAGAGATCAAGGGTAACAAATTCCCGATTGGCGGTGGTATATTTAAGAATCAAACCAACTTCACAAACACCAGAATCAAACTCAATAAAGGCGACTCCATCTATTTCAGCTCCGACGGCTTCCCCGACCAGTTTGGTGGCCCCGAAGGGCGCAAGTTCGGCCCGAAGCGCACGCGAGAGATCATAGAGCGCGAGCATAAGAAGGCGATGAAAGACGCAATGACCGTATTTGACACCGAATGGGAAGACTGGCGAGGCGAAACCAAACAGACGGACGACGTGCTCCTGATCGGCATAAAATTTTGATGAATAATAAATGACCAGGGTTTGGAAACCCCTTGGTATTCGCCAAAACTTAATAAATTAGCAAATCGACAATTTAATCTAACAATCTGAAACTCATGAATTTCATCTATGACCTGCACCACACCATGATGGAACAGAAGCTAATTCTGGTGTATCAAGGTGATTTCACCCAGGAAACAACCAAATCCATTTTGGCCATGGCTGAACGAAACCTTGACTCTTCAGGAGAGGATTCAAGCACCAAGCGGAAGGTCTTCAACGTAATGGTGGAGTCCCTGCAAAACATTGTCAAGCACAGTGACGAACTGGTCGATGGTGAAGTGAGGAGTCATGCGGCAATATTCCTGATTGGCAAACAGTCCGATCAATACACAATAATGTCAGGCAACCCCATTCGCAAAGCCAACGTCGAAGGGCTCAAGAGCAAGCTCGAGCACATCAACAGCCTCGACAAAGACGGTTTGAAAGACCTGTACAAAGAGATCATCAAGAACACCACTATTTCCGACAAGGGCGGGGCTGGTCTTGGTTTCGTGGACATGGCGCGCAAGTCGGGCGAAAAGCTCGGCTTTGAATTTCCTGAAATGGCATCCGACTACTGCTTCTTCTGCCTGCGGGTAAGTGTACCACGCGACGCTGAAAACTGATGTTGAACAAGAGAAACTATAAATATTACTAGACCATGGAAATCTTAAACCTCGAAGGAACTGAAGACACCCCGAAAATAATTCTGGATAAAAAGAACGGCATATTTGAAATCTCAGGTCGGTCTCTTCCGGAAGACTCCGCGGAATTCTATCGCCCTGTGCTCGAATGGATCGAGGCCTACGGCGGCGAGCCCAACCCTGCCACCGAGTTTATCTTCAAGCTGGAATATTTCAACACGGCGTCGTCCAAGCTTATCCTCGATGTACTATCTGCCCTGGAAGACATTAAGGCAATGAAAATCCTCTGGTACTATCACGAAGATGACGAAGACATGGAAGAAGCCGGGCAGGAATTTTCGGAGCTGGTGGAAATCCCGTTCGAATTCAAAACCTACTAATAGATTTAAACCCGGCCCCGCCGGGTTTAATCATCAAAATCTGCTGGTCCGCATTTTTTGAAAGGGGGTCGGACCAGCAACCAGGAACCCAAACAACCTACCATGAGTGAGGAAATACTCAAAGCGCTAACCCAACTTTTTGCGATCATCACCAAACAAGATGGGGGCGTTACCGAAAGGGAACGTCAGTTTGTGATCAATTTCTTCCAGACTGAACTGGACCAGGACTCGGTAAAGGAATACCTCGACCTTTACGACCAGTTCTCCAACTATGGCAAGGATGAAGACGGAAAGGCCAAGCTCACTTCCGTAAGGGATTCCGTAAAAACCCTGGGCATCTGCAAGAAGATCAACAAAACACTCACGCAAAAACAGAAGATCGTTGTACTGACGAAGCTGCTGGAACTGGTGGGCACC
>JAAURZ010000154.1 GCA_012031955.1 Bacteroidia bacterium | reverse complement strand
CTTATTCAGGAAAGCATTCCTGAATTAATACATATCATTGTATCGAAGAAGCTTGAATTTTTTGCAAATCATAAATACCAGTTGACACAGGCCAGGGAAGCATTCTCGGCTCTGCAAAGCAGAAGCACAATCGGCAAAGTCTATTTCAGCATCGAATAAAATGTTTGGGTTGCCCGTGCCGATTTTTGAAATTCGTGCTATACTGATTTCGATCCCAACACCGAATTTGATTTATGCAACTTGATTACCTTTGTGAGAATTACCTTAACAAACATGGCAAGAAACCGGGAGTTTAATACAGAAAAAGTTTTGAACAAAGCCATCCAACTCTTCTGGCAAAATGGATACAATGGTGTATCAACGCAGGAGCTGATTTCTGATTTTGAAATCAGTAAATCCAGCATGTATGGAGCTTTTGGTGATAAAATGGAATTGTACATTGCCGCATTGGAAAATATAGCATTGCCATTTCTAGCGACTTTGAGCGAAGGCTGGAAACTTGCCAAAATGTAAAAAAAGAGATTAAGGAAATTCTCACATCGGTTGTGGAAAAAGCTATAAAAGATAAAGAACACAAGGGCTGTTTTATTACAAACAGCTGTATTGAACTCGCTCCTCACGACCCTAAGGTTTCAAAAATTGTTTTGGAACACCAGAAAAAACTGGAACGAGCACTACTAAAGGCTATGAAACGAGGTACGGAGCAAGGCGAGTTTTCGCGGCACCTAAATACCGAGGCCATATGTGCTTTGATCTGTACAACAATCAACGGATCCAAGTTGACGCGAGGTATATAAAAGACAAAAAACATTTTGATAACGTTGTAAATTCTGTTATCCAGTTGCTATCAGACACCTGATGATTTGTCTAAATTGATGCCGTACTAAGAATGGGGAGGTTACACACTCCCCTTTCAATTTCACTCTGACTTCAGAATCTTCACCGGACTAACATGGGCCGTCTTTATTGCCTGGTAGCTGACCGTAAGCAGGGCAATACCGGTGGCCATGATGCCGGCCAACGCAAACACCCACCATGTAACTTCAACGTGATAGGCGTATTCCTGCAGCCAGCGGTTTGCACCCCACCAGGCAATGGGAAAGGCGATGCAGCACGCCACAAAAACAAGCTTCACAAAGTCTTTGGAGAGTAGCGCGATGAGGCTTACCACGCCGGCGCCCAAAACTTTTCGCATCCCGATTTCCTTGAGGCGTTGCTCCGCGGCGTACGTGGCCAGCCCGAAGAGGCCGAGGCAGGCAATGAGCACGCTGGCGATTGCGACCCAACTGAGAATGGTTTGGCTGCGCTGGTCTTCGATATAAAACAAGGCGAGCTGGTCGTCCAGGAAATGATATTCGAAAGGTTCGCTCTCGTCGTTGGCCAGCATGATGGCCTTGAGCTTGTCGAGCGTGGCCTGTATGTGCTGCGGCAGAATTTTTACGGAGTAATAGTCGATTACGTGTATCGGGTTGTCGTTGTAGGCAATGATCAAAGGCTCGATTTTGTCGCGCAGCGACTGAAAATGAAAATCTTTGACGATGCCAACCACGCGCGGCTTGAACGAGGCATTCACATCGTCGTAGAGCGGAACGAAAAAGTTGTTCCGCGCAATGACGGGAATGTCGACCACCTGGTCGTAAAGGTCTGTTATGCCCAGCATTTTTGCGGCCGTCTCGTTGAGAAGGATGGCGGATGTGTCGCCCTCGTTTTGGAAGTTGCGGCCGTGGAGCAAGCCTATCTCATAGGTGGCCAAAAAATCTTTGTCGGCACCGATGGCATAAGCGACCTGGTGTTCGCCGGCGCTCCCCTCCTGTTTTAACTTAACCCTGCGAAACGTCTTCCACTCCCCGGGCACGCGCGAGGTTACCGACACATGCTCCACCGACGGCACTTTGGCCATCTCCCCTTTTACCCATTCAAAATTCGAGCGCGCGCTTCCCACATTCACATCAATCACCAGCATAAGGTCCTTGTTGAAGCCGAGGTCGGAGTTGTTGAGGTAGCGCACCTGCATGAGCAGCACAATGGTGCCGATGATCATGACGGTGGAGAGGGTGAACTGAAATACAACCAATACCCGCCTGACAATGAGGTCGCCCCCACTCCGGGCCTTCAGGCCCTTCAACAGGGCAACAGGGTTGAAGCCGGAAAGCAATATGGCAGCGTAGCCACCCGACAATATTCCGACGGCTACGACGAGCGCGACGGCGAGGGCCCAGAAGCGCAGGCCCGTACTGGTGAACATCGAAAGCTGCTTGTTCACAAAGTCATTGAATGGCGGCAGCAGCAGGTTTACGATGAGCACCGCCAGCGAAAATGCGATGACCGTGGTGATCAACGATTCGACCAGGAACTGCCGGATGAGGTTTCCGCGCACGGCGCCAATCGTTTTTCTCACGCCAATTTCTTTGATGCGGCTGGAAGCCCTGGCTGTGGTGAGGTTCGTGTAGTTGATGCCCGCGATCAGCAACACAAAAATACCGGTGAAGGAGAATATGGTCACGTACAAGGGATTGCCCTGCGGAATGCTGTCGACGTTCGAGTTCCGCGCACCGTCGGCAATGCCTTGCGAGCGCAGGTGTATGTCTTTCAAAGGCTGGAGGCCGAGCGACAACTCCCAGCCGGTCTCAAGTTCGGCATTGGCGAGAACGAGTTGTGTCATTTTTCTGGAAACATTACCGGGGTTGGACTGTGGCCGAAGCAACGCATATACGGTGTAGCTGGTGGAAGTCCAATCGCTTTGTGCATCACGCATGAAATTCTCGTCGCTGTACTGGGTTGCCTCTGACATTACACTGGTAAAATTGAAAGTCGAATTCTGCGGGTGGCTTGCCAACACGCCGGTGATCTTCAGCGGTGCTTGCATGAAACTGAACTGCAGATTTTTGTTTACTACATCTACCCGGTTGAAGATGCGCATGGCAAGGTCTTCTGTAATAACGATGGCGTTGGGCTCCTTCAGCGCTGTTCGCCTGTCGCCTTCGATCAATGGAAAGTCGAACAGTTGTAGAAAGTGTTCATCCGCTACTGTGATGGTTTCCTGTATATTCACAGGGTTCTCAGGGTCTACAAGGTTTGCCCGGCCCCAGCGCTGCATGCGGGTTGTCATTTCTACCTCGGGGATAACATCCTTGGATTCTTCGGCGAGCATGAATCCCGCCGCCGCAACGATACTGGGTGTGTTGTTTGGATTCTTTTCGTGCGTGATGACGCGATAAATTCTGTCGCCTTGAACATGCTGATTATCGAATGTGAGCTCATCGTAGACGTAGAGGCCAATCAGCAAAAAACAGACGATGCCAAATGTAATACCCGTGATGTTGAGGGTTGAATACAATTTGTTTTTCCAAAGGCTCCTCCAGCCCATCTTGAAGTAACTTCTGATCATACTTTGATTGGTTAATGGTTGTATAGCGGGTGAGCGAATTATCCCCGGCCGAAACAGAAACAGCACATCTTTGCATAGCAACAAGACGGCAAGCGACCTTCCCGACCTGGCTTCCCGCCTCTCAAAAATTCCAACAAATCGCCCTCGATGTCGGCATGATACGCCGGTTTGCAAAAGGCTTTCAGTAGTCGGAGCATGAACGGTGGAGGCCCTGGTGTTTTCATCTGTTAGTACTTTTTGTTAAAGGGCACATAGCTCTCTTTATGCTCATTTCATGTTACTTAGTTTTAAAACCAGGTTGGGTAATGATCTCCAAAGCTCGTCGCGTGTTTCCTTGGTGTAGTCGAGCGCTTTTTTTCCGTAAGCCGTAATCTCAAAAAAGAGTTTGGGCCGGCCGCGCCTGCTCTCGGTAGGTTCGCCTTGTTTTGATTTCAGGAATCCCTTGGACTCAAGCCGTCGCAGCGTGACTTGCAATGCGCCGATGGTTACCTCGCGGTCAAGCCGTTGTTCGATCTCGTCTTTGATGGTTACTCCGTAGGCGTTGCCGTGCAGCACGCCAACCGTCAGGAGGACTACTTCTTCGAATTCTCCCAGTTGAATTTTCTTCATTTATTACTATTAAGTAGTAGTAAATGTATAGAACGGACTGTTAAAATCCTACTTTGTAGTAATAATTTCTGCGCGAGGCCGGTCAGGCTTGATCCTGGATGGGAAATATCCTTTGAATAAAAAATTGGTATCCATACATTCCCGGCCACACAAGGGTACTGCACTAAGATCTCACCCTCTGCTCTTGGATGGACGTCTTTTCTCCGATCTGCTCCTCCATATCAAACAACGCTTCGGTCCAGCCGTGGTGCACAAGTGATTCGCCTTTGAAATTGAACTCGTTGGTGAGTGCGTCATATTCGTAGTCGCGACCCCATTCATTAAAATGAACAGCGGTTGCCTCAATGGCGTCCATCACGTGCGCCACCTCCTGGTCGGTCATTGTAGGGTGAAGGGACACGCGCACCCATCCGGGCTTCGCCGACAGGTCGCCGGCGAGAATGGCGTCGCAGATTCTTTGCGACCACGCCCTGTTCACATGCAGCAGCTTGTGCCCATAAGTGCCCGCGCAAGAGCACCCTCCCCTCGCCTGCACGCCGAACTTGTCGTTGAGCAACCTCACGATCAGGTTATAGTGCGCACCATGCACGAGGAAAGAAAGAATGCCGAGCCTGTCGGTCACGTTACCTTGCAGCAGCGTAACGTTTGCCATTTCCGAAAAACGGTCGAGGGCCATTCCCAACAGCTCCCGTTCGCGCTGCAATATGTTGTCGACGCCCATGGCCTCTTTCAGCCGGATGCACATGGCCGCTTTTATTCCCTGCAGTACGGGCGGCGTTCCGCCGTCTTCGCGCGCTTCTATGTCGGCCACGTATTCGCGCGCATGCCAGGGGTTGCTGTAAAGAATAGTGCCACCGCCAGGCTGGTCGGGCACAGCGTTGTTGTATACTTTTTTGTTGAAGACAAGCACGCCGGGCGTACCCGGACCGCCGAGAAATTTGTGCATGGAGAAATAGATCGCATCGAGGTGCGCACCTTCGTCGTCGGGATGCATGTCGATGTGTACGTATGGCGCCGAGCTTGCGAAGTCTACGAAGCACAGCCCTCCGTGGGCGTGGATGCGCTTCGCGATGTGATGGTACGGTGTCTGAATACCCGTTACGTTGGAGCAGGCGGTTAGGGCCGCGATCTTGTGCTCACGATGACGATATTCCACTAGCAGTCTTTCGAAATGGCCGACGTCTACCCTGCCCTCGGGGGTCTGGTTGATAATTTCCACTGTCGCAATAGTTTCCAGCCAGGAGATTTGGTTGCTGTGATGCTCCATGCTGGTGACGAACACAACAGGCCTGAATGCTTCCGACCGCGGGCTTGACAATCCACGCTGGTGGAGCTGCTGCAACCACTGATCGGGAACGCGCATGCCCAACAGCCGCTGCAACTTGTTTACGGCGGCGGTCATTCCACTGCCGCAGAATATCAGCGCATCATCGGCGCCGGCGTTCACATGCGCCTTGATGATGCGCTTTTGCCTCATCGTAGGCTTTCGTCATCATCGTGCCGGTTATGGTTGTCTCCGTATGTGTGTTGGCAAAAAACGGAGTCACGTCACGGAGTATGCGGTTCTCGATGGGCCAATACCCGCGACCGCTTGCAGTCCAGTCGGCATACACTATTTTCTTTCGTCCAAAAGGAGAATCGAATGTTTGTCCGCGCCCTATCACGTTTTCCCGAAAGGGTTCGAAGTATTTTTCCAATGACCCGGCGTAGCTCATCGCTGCGAGGTGTTGGAAGGGCGATCTCCAAACATATTGTGGGGCGCCACGTTGATGACCGGCGCAAAGAAACGCACCATCATGAATATGCCGATGATGAAGGCAAACACGATTGTCCACTGCGCGGCCGACGTTCGCTGTATCGGCTGTCTCGACTTGATGTCGCACACCTCGCCAGGGCAGTACTGCGCCTTTGCGCCGTAGACGAGCCTGTACACTTTGCAGGCGAGGCAGATGCCAAATACAGCTTCGAAAAACAGGAAGATGAGACAGAGCAGACAAATGATACCCGTGAAGAGACTGTAAGCGTTTACGACGATGAGCAATACGAACATGGCGCCCGACAACAACACGCCGACGATCCATGCGAACTTCTTCTGCCTGGCGCCCACGTATTCGGGAACCTGGTTGTGTACAATGAGCCGGCCGACAATGAGCGAAGGCGAAAACTTTGGATTGATGAACACGCGTATGATAAAG